>JANQMK010000291.1 GCA_028280085.1 Pseudomonadales bacterium | reverse complement strand
ACATCAACGCGGCAACTCAGTAGAGTGCGCTTCCTCGCCCGCAGGGCGATTACCTGCACCCCATATGCCCAGGTGGTGAAATTGGTAGACACGCTAGCTTCAGGTGCTAGTGGCCTCACGGCCGTGGAGGTTCAAGTCCTCTCCTGGGCACCATTTAATTTGCCGCCATTTCTGGGGCGCTTCTGAATAATAAGGAAGCGCCCTATCTAACTAAATTTTAGCTTATTATTTAATTAGTTGATATTACTTAGCAATTTACCCTATGCTCGGCCCGAATCTAGAGCTTCCCTCAGGTAGCCTGATAAGCTTTGCTGAATCAATCAAAAGGATGGCGTAAAATGATGGTTTCATTTCTATCAGGTCCTGTTGAAATAATATCGACAGGTACGCCCAGCAAATCTTCTATCCGCTTTATATAAGCACGAGCATTTTTCGGCAATTGATCGAGAGACTTGGCTCCTGCCGTTGACTCGCTCCAGCCCGGTAAATCCTCATAAATAGGTTGCAGTGCTTTATATTCATTGACATCTAACGGTATATCTATGCTATCACCACTGGCATTGGCATAACCACAGCAAATCTTTAATGTATCTAAACCGTCCAGTACATCTAGCTTAGTTAAACAGATGCCTGATACGCTGTTAATCTGAATAGCCCGACGTAAAGACACAGCATCAAACCACCCACAACGCCTGGCACGACCAGTAGTAGCGCCAAATTCATGGCCTCTATTAGCTAAATGCTTGCCCGTATCATCAAACAACTCAGTTGGAAAAGGTCCTGAACCAACACGGGTAGTATAGGCTTTGGTAATACCAAGAATATAGTCAAGATAAAGCGGACCAAAACCACTGCCAGTCGCGGTACCTCCCGCCGTAGTGTTTGAAGAGGTTACAAAAGGGTAAGTGCCATGATCGATATCAAGTAGCGAACCTTGCGCTCCCTCGAATAGAATATTCAAGCCCTGCTGACGATATCTATGTAACACCGCGGTCACATCATCAATCATGGGTGTCAGCTGACTGGCCATCTCTAACGTGCTATCCAAGGTTTGCCGATAATCTATTGCCGGCACACGGTAATAATTCTCCAATACAAAATTATGGTAAGCCATAATTTCTTGCAACTTATCGGCAAAACCTTCAGGGTTCAGCAAATCGCCCAAACGCAACCCGCGACGAGAAACTTTATCTTCATAGGCCGGCCCAATACCACGCCCAGTAGTGCCTATTTTGTCGGTCCCTCGTGCTTTCTCACGCTGTTCATCAAGCACAACATGATAAGGTAAAATAAGTGGACACGCTGAACTTAGACGCAACTTTTCCCTGACCGGCACACCTTTTTGTTCAAGCTCAGCAATTTCTTTCAAGAGGGCGTTAGGTGCTAGAACAACGCCATTACCGATTAGGCAAGTTACGTTGTCACGCAAAATACCCGATGGTATCAGGTGTAAAACCGTCTTTTCTCCATCGATAACCAAAGTGTGGCCAGCGTTGTGGCCGCCTTGAAAACGCACCACTGCAGCAACTTGCTCAGTCAATAAATCAACGACCTTACCTTTACCTTCATCACCCCATTGAGTGCCTAATACAACAACATTTTTACCCATACTATGTTTACTCAAATACCGTATTTACTCAAACTCGTTGCACGTAAAATATTGGTCCGCACTATAATTAAAGTGGTTTAATAACCAATACACCATTTTCGTTCTCTAGCTTGCGATCACAGCCCAGCTCCTGTTTTATGACCGCCTGCCCCGGGATGCCACACACAACCCGCTCACCAGCCGCTCGTAAGGCTTGAACCTTCTGCCAAATAGCTGGAGAATCAACTGTTTCGACATAGATGCCAGTAAGTTGTGATACCAAGCCTTTGGCAGTAAGCGATAAAAATGCTTTTAAATCACAATCAAAGCCAGTTGCTGGACGATGGCGACCGAAAACCTGGCCAATTTCATCATAACGCCCGCCCTTTGCCACAGCCTGACCATAACCTAACGAGTAAGCGGCAAAAACAATACCCGTGTGATAGTTATAACCTCTAAGCTCACTCAGATCGATATGAAATTCAGTATCGGGCATTCGCAATGCGACCCCTTTTGTTACTGCCTCCAATTCTGACAGCGCTTGCAACACAATATCAGGAGCATGTTTCAGCACCATTTTGGCCTGCTCCAAGACGTGAATATCACCATTTAAATGGGCTAGCGCCCGCAACATGGTTGCCAGCTGATTATCTTTAACTGACTCGTCTATCTGCTGGTTGATGTCAGCCGTGGCTTTACGCTGCAAAGCTGCAAATAATGCTTGCTCTGCTGCTGCATCCATACCAGCTGCAGCCGACAATGCTCTAAAAATAGCGACATGACCCAGTTCAACAAACGTATTGGACACTCCAGCCACACGCATTGTCTCTAACATGAGAGAGATAATCTCGATATCAGCTTCAACACTGGCCACGCCATAAAGTTCAGCGCCCAACTGAATAGGCGACCGTGAAGCCAATGGGCTTTTCGCACGCGTATGTAAAACACTACCGGCATAACACAATCTCGCTGGCCCTTGGTTAGCAAGGCTATGCGCATCAATACGAGATGTCTGCGGTGTGATGTCAGCACGTATCCCTAAGGTCCTGCCTGACATTTGATCCACTACCTTAAAAGTCTGTAGATCAACATCGTTACTTAAACCAATCAACAGTGATTCGGTGAATTCCATTAGCGGCGGAATCACCAACTCATAACCCCAGCTAGCATACAAGTCTAACAATTGGCGGCGCAGAGCCTCCGCCTGCCTAGCCTGCTCCGGCAACAGCTCTTCCACCCCATCTGGTAGCATCCAACGATCTTCAATGGTCATGACGATTCGAGCACACACTATAAATTTTATTAGAAACACATTAGTTTAGAATAACATCGTTATATTTCGTTGAAATGTCCAACATGCAGCGGTTAAAGGTAGATATCAGACAAAATAATCATCAGGCAAAGTAATTTGCCGAACGTCTATAACATAACAAGATAGTGCTTGGCAAAAAAGTTAACAGACGTAACTCATCGATAAAAATATGAATTATCCACGAATAAGGTAAAGTAAACTGGCACCAAGCAACATGCTAAATAGGCCAAAAAGTCGTAGCGTCTTGTCATCAATAACGGCAATGGTGGCGACCAGATTACGCCATCGCCGTGGATTTAAAAATGGCATAATGCCTTCAATAACTAGCATTAAACAAAACGCTGCGCCTAAATCTTGCCACATGTCGTTGCATTCAGATAGTACTAGTTTGAACTAACCGGTTGCTTTAAATATTTAAAAAACTCACTATCTGGTTTAAGTAACATAACGTCGCCCTGCTTACTAAAAATCTCTTTATACGCTTGCAAACGACGAGTAAACGCATAAAACTCTGGGTCTTGATTGTATGCCTCTGCATAAATCGCCGCAGCGACGGCATCCCCATCACCACGTATTTGCTCAGCTTCCCGATAGGCCTCAGACTCAATAATTGTTTTTTGTCTATCCGCATCAGCACGAATACCTTCCGCTAATTCTTTACCCTTAGAACGATGTTCGCGCGCCTCACGTTCACGTTCGGTATTCATACGATTATAGACGGAACCACTTACCTCTGGCGGCAGGTCTATACGTTTAACACGTATATCAACGACTTCAACACCCAATTCTTTACCGGCAATTTCGTTAAGATCTGAAGTTAGCTCTTTCATAAGTTGGTCTCGCTCACCAGATACAACTTCATGCTGGGTGCGCTCACCAAATTTATTACGCAAACCCGTATTGATCCGTTGTGCCAATAGTCGGGCGGCCCGGGTTTCCTCACCATTAGTAGCCGTATAAAAACCTTCAACATTAGATATACGCCATTTAGCATAAGAATCTACGATCAACGGTTTCTGTTCAACAGTCAGATAGCGTTCGGGGCGGGCATCTAGCGTTAATATCCGCGCATCAAACTTGCGAATGCTATTAATAATGGGCCAACGAAAATGTAAACCAGGTTTAATATCAGAATCGACAACTTCACCAAACTGCAATTTCACGGCGCGTTCCATTTCTTTAACAGTATATAGCGATGAAGAGATAAACATTACCAGCGCTGCTACGATAATTAAAACTAAGGGTGACCTAAACATTAACGTACCTCCCGCCTTCTAGCCGCTTGTGAATCTCGTCGTAACTGCTCGACTACCCGATCGGTAAGTTCGCGCAAATTAGGTGAACTGGCTGATATATCTGGCGGTGGCATAGCTGTGCTAGGCTGCATCATTCTGTCAAGTGGCAAGTAAATCATATTGTTACCGCCATCAACATCAACCATCACTTTTGACAGATTACCCAAAGTCTCTTGTACAGCATCTAGATAAAGCCGCTCGCGCGTAACCTGCGGTGCTTTATTGTATTCCACTAGCAACTTCTTGAACCTAGCAGCCTCACCCTCTGCCCGAGCGATTACCTGCTCGCGATAAGCATTTGCTTCTTCTATCTGACGCTGAGCTCTACCACGGGACTCAGGGATAATGCCGTTAGAATATGCCTCAGCTTCATTTTTCGCACGCTGTTCATCCTCTATGGCTTTTTGTACATCATCAAATGCAGCTTGAACCTGAGTCGGTGGCGCGGTCGCCTCGACGTTAACCTCAGTTACCAAAATCCCCGACTCGTAGGAATCAAGCAAACCTTGCAAACGCTGTTGTACATCAGCAGCCAGCTGAGAGCGCCCTTCTGTCAATACGGCATGCATCTTTGCACTACCTACCACATGGCGCAACGCACTTTCCGTCGCCTGCGCTAAACTGCGTTCAGGATCACGCACCTCAACGTAGAAATCTTTAGGGTCATTAACACTATATTGTACAGACAAACTTACATCGACAATATTTTCGTCTTCCGTCAGCATCTGTGATTGGTGGCTATGGGAACGTACTTTGGTCGTATTAATAATTTCGACATGATCAATAAGTGGAGAATTCCAGTGAAGGCCAGGTTCGTTTATCTCGAGAAACTTGCCTAAGCGCAAAATAACTGCCCGTTCCTGTTGATCAACTTGGTAGAAACCCATTGCCGCCCATATCAACACAATGCCCAAGAAGACGACACCGATCATTGCAGGGTTAATACTCGGGCCTTGGCCCGTAGCGGCACCGCCACCACCACCGCCAAATATACCGCTTAGCTTTTCCTGCAGCTTTCTCATTGCTTCATCTAAATCTGGTGGGCCATCGCCACCACCGCGATTACCGCCACCACCCCACGGATCCTTACCATTTCCACCAGGCTCGTTCCAAGCCATAACGTTCTCCATTCATGTATAAATCAGCTTAAACAGTTTCTACTCAAACCAGCAATCGGTTACCAAATGCTGCTATTGATAATATTCGCAATCTGCGAGAAAGCCAGATTATCAAGCAAATAAGTCGCGCAGCATAGAATTTTTAGCGTCCCGATCAAAATTAGTGAATTCTAACAGAGTAAGGCAATTCAACAAACTGTCCTTTTTTCGTACCAAATAAAGCCTTTCATTTGATTCTATAGTTTACCAAAAGGGGTTATAAGCCGTATCGCCGCCTCTACTTTTAATTTTTATAAAATATAAGAAATTTTTATGGGCCTAAGCATCAAATGCTTAGCTACCTAATTGCCGTTGACGGCAAGAATATTTGGATCAAAAGATTCAGTCCGGGCTAAACGTAACCAATCAACCTTATTCAGCCGGACTGTTAGTAAAATCTCACCCGAATCTTGGTATATCTCTTTCTTTACTGTACCCAAATCATATATTTTTGATCTAATCTTAGACATATCCGCCCCCAACGACACGGTTCCCTCCAGTATCTCATCTGTCAACAGTTCGTCTAGCGCCTGCCGCAACAACGTTGTGCCATGCCCCGTCCTAGCAGATAACCACACGCGCACTGGGCGACCATCCTGGTCTCGATCAATCCGGGGAGCGAAGTCCCCCAGCAAATCAATTTTATTAAACACTTCAAGACGAGCAATACTGAGCGCATCAATCTCTTTCAGCACCTCTTCAACCTGTACGATATTATCGTCCCGGTTATTATCGCAGGCATCAACGACATGAATAAGCAGATCAGCTAACGACGCTTCTTCCAGGGTGGCGCGAAAAGCCTCAACTAATTTATGGGGTAAATGTCGAATAAACCCCACAGTATCGGCCAAGACAATCGCTCCGACATCTTCAAGCTCTATACGTCGCATCGTGGGGTCTAGGGTCGCGAACAGTTGATCTGCCGCATAAACTGTCGACTGTGTGACACC
The DNA here is from genome assembly GCA_028280085.1 of Pseudomonadales bacterium. Classification (GTDB taxonomy): domain Bacteria; phylum Pseudomonadota; class Gammaproteobacteria; order Pseudomonadales; family JANQMK01; genus JANQMK01. The sequence goes on along the minus strand of JANQMK010000291.1, from coordinate 22,439 downwards.
GTTAAATAAAGTTGACTTGCCCGCGTTGGTGTAACCTACAATCGAGACAGTTGGCACTTCCGCGCGACGGCGAGACCGTCTACCTTGATCACGTTGTTTGCGTACTTTTTCCAATCTCTTATTGATAGACTTAATCCGCGCTCGCAGCAGACGACGGTCTGTTTCTAATTGGGTTTCACCTGGCCCACGCAGACCAATTCCCCCTTTTTGGCGCTCTAAATGGGTCCAGCCCCTAACCAGACGAGTGGACATATATTCCAACTGCGCTAGCTCGACCTGCAGTTTACCCTCGTGCGTACGAGCCCGCTGGGCAAATATATCCAAGATAAGGCCCGACCGGTCTAATACCCGACAGTTGAGCGCTTTTTCTAGATTACGCTCCTGACTAGGAGATAGACCATGATTAAAAATAACTAATTCGGCATCATGAGCCAGCAAGGCAGATCGTATTTCATCCAGCTTTCCCGTACCCACATAAAATTTAGGATGAGGGGATTGGCGTTGACCCACAATAAAGGCCACGGGGTTTCCGCCAGCAGATAATACAAGCTCTTCAAACTCACGCGGGTCATCACTTTCAGCCACATCGGCTACATCCAAGTGGACCAAAACAACTAATTCGCCCGACTCGGGTCGCTCAAAAAACAACTACGAACCTATCTTGACACTGACTAAATGATAGTAGATTAGCTTTCACCTTCCATTTCCGGGGGTGCCTGCATAGGAACACGTACTGCACGCGCGGGAACGACAGTGGAAATAGCATGTTTATAGACCATTTGGCTCACAGTATTTTTTAGCAAGACAACAAATTGATCAAAAGACTCAACCTGACCTTGCAACTTAATACCGTTTACCAGGTAGATAGAAACCGGTATTCGCTCTTTTCTAAGAACATTTAAGTAAGGGTCTTGTAAAGAATGCCCTTTTGACATCATCCTTCTCCTCAACGTGGATTATAACAATAAAACAACAATAAGTGCGGTAATAACCCCGCCAACGTCCCCATGTTGTATCTAAACTACTCACTCATCTTTAGTACGATATTAGCGCCTACAGTGGCGGACATCTAAGGAATATACGTAGCAATAACTACTATAGTACTCATTATGACAGGCAAAATCGAAATGGGTTAGTGAGTTTTTCATTAACCTAGATTAACTTTCTCCCATTGTGCCTATATAGATTCCATTGCGATGATTTGCAAGGCTTCTGACAGCAATTTTTCCTGCAAAATCCCTTCGTCATCGTACTCTTTGGTCATTATCCAGTGTAAATTCTGCCACCCTCGCAGCCAGGTTAACTGACGCTTGGCCAGTTGGCGCGTCGCAACAATGCCTCGCTCGACCATCTCCTCATAGCTACAACGCTGTTCCAAATACTCCCACACCTGGCGATAACCCACCGAGCGGATAGATGGCAATTCTTTACTCAGATCACCACGCTCGAATAAGCGCCTTACTTCATCAATAAGCCCCTGGTCGATCATGGCATGAAACCGCCGCGCAATGCGCTGATGAAGAATAGACCTATCGTTGGGAGCAATAGCCATCTGACAAACCTGGTAATGAAAATCTGGCGCCGCTTGTTGTCGGCTGAGCGGCTGTCCCGATTGTGTCTGCGCTTGATGTAACTGCGTCATTGACATACCAGTAATGCGGTATACTTCCAGCGCTCGTTGTAGTCGCTGCGGATCATTAGGATTAATCCTTGCCGCCGATGCCGGGTCAACAGCTTTTAATTGCTCATGAATAAACGGCCAACCATGTTGCTTTGCCAGTGCTTCAATATCGGATCGGATTTGCTGATCTGCTGGCGGCATATCTGCTAGCCCATGATACAACACCTTAAAATAAAGCATCGTACCACCTACTAGCAGCGGTACCTTACCCTCAGCGACAATATCGGCCATTGCCCGCAGCGCGTCTTGACGAAAATCAGCGGCTGAATAAGGTTCAGCAGGATCTCGTATATCGATCAATCGATGAGGTGCAATCGCCAATTCCCCAGCACTGGGTTTTGCCGTGCCTATATCGAGACCGCGGTAAACCAACGCCGAATCAACACTGATAATCTCGCAAGGTAATCGTTGTGCGAGCGCCATGGCTAGCCCAGTTTTGCCGGAGGCGGTGGGACCCATTAAAAAAATAGCACGAGGTTTTTTGTGATCGATTTCTGAGAACGACATTCCATTTCTACGCTATTAAAGCCTGCTCCTCACAGCAAACCAAGATACTCGGTCAGCTCAAAGTAAAACTTGCACCGCATATTTACCAAACAGTATTGTGGCTATTCTAAGTACTGTTTGCAATGAAAACGATTATGCACATCAAAGACATAGCCAACCGCGACCGCCATGCTAATGCTATGTGGTGTCATCTCATAGACAATGAAGATAAACGCCCATAGCGATGTCCCACTACTATGATAGCCGCGATCTGCTATCCTTACAGAGTATAACCCTATCTAATATATTGTCAGGACAAATTAAACTATCTAACTCCGTTTGACATGAGGCATTAATGGAAAAACAGCACTACCAAGCTGAGCAAAATTTTTGGGACACCCAGGGTGATCAAGCCTATTCCGTACTGTCCGAATATGATCAAAAACGTCTTATGACGTGGATAGACTGGCACGGCGATGGTTCAGTGCTTGACATTGGTGGGGGCTCCGGTGCTATTAGCAAAGTACTGATAGACAAACCAGAAACTTGGGCAGTATGTATGGATATATCCTTTGCCCTACTTAAGCACGCCAGCGCCACTAAAGTCCAAGCCGATGCACTCAAATTACCCTTTCAAACCGAAAGTTTTGACCTAATCGTAGCTGCAGCATTTTTTCATCATCTACCAGGTCTCGAGGCTGAACTGTTACGCGAGTGCAATCGCATTCTGCGCCCTGGCGGGCGTATCGTTGGTTATGATCCTAACGGTTGCTGTATCCAGAACAAACTATTTATGACCGACGGTCCCTTACGGCTCAGCGTATTCAGCCCCGACGAGAGACCAATCATTCCTTTCACACTGGAAATGACCGCTCATAACCAAGGCTTCACTGACTTTCGGTCGCAACTATTTTCGCTGCGCTATAAAAAAATCACTAAATTTGAAATGATTCAGCGCTATATTTTAAACCCAGTCGCTAAAGGTCCTTTAGAAAAATACCTGCACCGTTGGTTTTTTTGGTCAGCTCGCAAAGCTAATTTACACTAAGAAACTCAACAACACTCCCATCAACCGGCACTGCAACGTTAACCAACGTTCCGAGTTAACGTCCGCGCAAAAATAATTTATCAATCTCATCAATAGTCAACAGACGCCACGTTGGGCGACCGTGATTACATTGACCACTGCGTTCAGTTTTTTCCATATCACGCAGCAGTGCATTCATTTCAGGAATTGACAATTTTCTATTTGCTCGAACAGAGCCATGGCACGCCATGGTTGACAAAACTTCATTGCGATGTTGTTCAATACGGTCACTACGACCAAATTCCATTAAATCTGACAGCACATCCCGCACCAATTGTTCAACATTAGCCGTTTGCAACATGATAGGGACTTGGCGAACAACAAGGCATTCAAGGCTAACTCGTTCAATCTCCAAACCAAACCCGGTAAAAAAGTCCAACAGCTCTTCGGCGCGATCTGCCTCTTGTTGGCTAACCATAATGGACTCCGGCACCAACAAAGGTTGCGATCGAATACCTTCATTATCTTGTGCCAACTTCATCCGTTCATAAGTAATACGCTCGTGGGCAGCATGCATATCCACAACAATAAGCCCTTGCTCATTTTCAGCAAGGATATAGATGCCTTTTAACTGGGCGATGGCGAAGCCCAAAGGTGGAACCTCACTATCTTCATCAAATTGCTCGCTGTGTGGAGCGGAAGCAACATGCTCTAAAGCCGTTTTCTCTAACACAGCAGTATCACCCTGCGAACCACGAATACCACCATCGGGATGCAACGCCTGATAACCTGTTAACTGCTCAGCAACTGCAGTATTAAATGGCCTGTTACCATGACTACTATAGCCACTGCGACCGGTTGAAAAAGGAATAGTATCCTGTCGCTTATATTCAACAACTTGCTCACCTGTCGATTGCGGCAATTCCACAACTTCCGCCGCTAATTGATCGCCCGGCCTGATTTCAGCTAACGCACGGTGCAAGGTGCGAAATAAAAAATCGTGAACTGAGCGGCTTTCACGAAATCGCACTTCGTGCTTGGTGGGGTGAACATTGACATCGACTGTCGCAGCATCACAGGTAAAATAAAGCACAAAGGCCGGATGACGCCCATGAAATAGCACGTCGCTATAAGCCTGGCGCACCGCATGACTCACTAATTTGTCCTTTATGACACGATTATTAACAAAAAAGTATTGTAAATCTGCTTGGCTACGAGAAAATGTCGGCTGTGCCACCCAGCCCGTTAATTTAAGATCAGCCAACTCCGCATCGATTCTAACAGCATTCTCCATAAAAGCAGGGCCACACAAGGCAGCAACACGCCGTTCATGCTCCATTAGAGTATCGGCAGGTTTTAACGCATGGATCACACGCTGGTTATGACGTAGCGTAAAGCCTATATCAAAGCGACTCAATGCAAGTCGCTTCACTACATCTTCAATACGGCTAAACTCTGTTTTTTCAGTCCGTAAAAATTTACGTCGTGCGGGCGTGTTAAAAAATAAATCGCGCACCTCGACGGTGGTACCCATAGGATGAGGCGCCGGCGACATTTGCGCATTCATATCCCGACCCTCTACTTGCGCTTTCCAACCTGCGCCCTTAGCATGGGTATTCGATATCAACAACAAACGGGACACTGAACTAATACTCGCTAACGCTTCACCACGAAAACCCAAACTAGCCACCGCCTCGAGGTCGTCAAGCTCAGCAATTTTACTGGTCGCATGCCGATTAAGCGCTAATGGCATATCATCTTCGGCAATGCCGCAGCCATCATCTCGCACTCGCATTAACTTTACGCCACCGCTTTCAATATCGATATCAATGCGAGTCGCATTCGCATCAATGCTATTTTCAACCAGCTCTTTAATGACAGAAGCGGGGCGTTCAACAACTTCACCAGCAGCAATTTGGTTAGCTAAACGAGTTGATAGACGCTTAATTTTCGGCATATCAAAGTATCCAATAAACGCAATAACAGACCATATAACAAATCAAATGGCATTGAGCAAGCTAACGATACCATATTACCAATACCACAATTACCAATACTACAAGCCAAATCGCCGAACCCTGAGATACCTATGAATCTAAGACACCTCTGAATAATGAGGAAGCGCCCTAGTTTAATAACGGATGGTAAAAAACCGTTACAGTGCTGGAATCTTAAGCTTCTGACCAATCTTTATAGCGGACGATTGCAGCTTATTTGCTTGCATAATAGCTGACATGGAGACGTTAAAACGAGCTGAAATACCCGACAATGTATCTCCTCGAGTCGCCACATATTCTACGACACCGCCCTTTTTACGCCAAGCCAGATAGGTGCCAGGAGGCGGACTGCGAGCAAAATGGCCACGCACACCACGAAACACGGCATTTGCAATCTTACGCCGATAACGTTCTGTTTTTAGTAGCTTTGCTTCCCGAGGATTAGAGATGAAGCCAGTTTCTACCAAAATAGATGGCATATCTGGCGACTTAAGCACAGCAAAACCAGCCTGTTCAACTTGCTTACTGTGTAACTTACTTATCCTTCCCATCGACTTTAATACATGGTGACCAACATCCAGGCTAGTGCTTAAACTAGCGGTCATCGATAGGTCCAGTAGTACACCAGCTAGGACATCATCTTTATCACTGAGACTGACACCGCCATCACCGCCAATCAGATCGGCTCGATTCTCCCTTTCTGCTAGATAGCGAGCCATTTCACTCGTTACGCCCCTATCAGACAACGCAAATACCGACGCGCCTCTCGCTCTGGGATTGGTAAACGCATCAGCATGCACAGAAATAAATAAATCAGCTTTATGCTGACGCGCAATACGAGTACGCTGACGCAGCGGCACATAATAATCTCCCGTACGTATAAGAAACGATTGGTAGCCGGCTTCTTGATTGAACAACCGCTGCAGCTCTTTACTAATGGCCAACACGACATTTTTTTCTTTTACCCTTTTACCGACCGCACCGGGGTCTTCGCCGCCATGTCCGGGGTCAATAGCAATAATCACATCCCGATATTTTTGCGGTACTGTTTTAACGACCGCCGGTGTTACGGCCTTACCTTTATCAGTTTTGACATCATATAAATCGATCACCAACCGATCGCCGTACTGCTCGTTTTTTTGCAAAACAAAGCTACTGGGTTTCACAACACGCTTTAAATCTAACACGATACGCAAATCTCGCTTACCACGCTTAGCATGACGGACTTTTTTAACTGGCGTTTTTGATAAATCAGCGTTCAGCAATGTTTCACCGATCACCGTATTGGAGATGTCAATCACCAATCGTTCTGGATTATCGATAGTAAAAATACTGTGCTTAATTGGCGCCGACAAATCAAACACTAGACGCGTTTTTTCCGGCGAACGCCAAACCCGCATATCATGTACAATAGTGTTGCGGGATGCCGCCAGTACTGATGTGGTAGCCGTGTATAACAATAAAAACAACACATAACAGCGCCATACTTTTACCTGTAGGACACCATTGCTGTGACCCTTGCCGGTTAGCTGCATGGGCTTGCGATGATTGCATATCGACGTCATTTTAAGTGCTCAAATACCTCTGCTAGTTTCGCGATAAGTAACGACAAGCTGGTCGACAATCTTTGCGCCAATTGTGGTACAAGACCTAACAGTAACAGTTCTCTCATCTGCTGTTGGTGTTGACACATGTTTTGAGTCAGCAACGTCTATTGTCAATTCAACATCAGGGGACGGCAAAAAACCGACTCCTTTTTCCGGCCATTCAACCAAGCATAGCGCGCCATCATTAAAATAATCCCGGATACCGACATACTCTAATTCTTCTGGGTCACTTAACCGATAGAGGTCAAAATGATAGATTGTTTGGTCTGCAAGCTGGTAAGACTCAACCAGTGTATAAGTAGGGCTTTTTACCGCACCTTGATGACCAAGGGCGCGCAATAAGCCGCGACACAACGTTGTTTTACCAGCACCTAGATCACCCAACAAAAACAATGCCACCGCTTGCTGTTGTTGTACCTCTTGCGGTGTCTGTCGTGATGTCTCTTGTGGTACCTGTCGTTGCGACAAGATCACGTCCGCCAATACTTTTCCCAAACTAAGCATCGCTGACTCATCGGCAATATAAATACTGTTATCTCCCATAGCGTCTATATTATTGCACCACCATTTACTGTCCCGCCATTATTTACAGTCAGATTATCCTCGTCTTACCGTTCAGCAAATGTCTTATCACAGGCAATAAATCCGTCGCCGCCAAGCCTCGCTCACCGTCAATTGAGACCAAGTAATCTGCCGCCATACCATGCACCATGACACCTAACGCAGCCGCTTGCTCCACCTTAAGGCCCTGTGCCATCAGTGCGCCAATGACACCACTGAGTACATCTCCCATTCCGCCAGTCGCCATACCAGGATTACCGACATTAGCTAAGTAGCAGGCCTCTTTATATTGAATTAAACTACCAGCGCCTTTTAGGACCACACAAGCTAGAAATTTCTCCGCTAAGGTTGCAATGCTTTTAAACCGATCGTGTTGAATAGAAGCCACAGAGCAATCCAGCAAGCGGGCTGCCTCACCAGGGTGGGGTGTTAAAATCCAAGGCGCAGCTGGTGGCAACAAGCTGCCTTCATAAGCCCCCAATAAGTTAAGCCCGTCAGCGTCTATTACTAGCGGTAATTGACTTTGTAATACCTGCTGGAACAACTGTTGTGACCAAGCTGATTGTCCTAGTCCGGGCCCTACTACAATGATGGAGGCACGTTCGATCATTGCACGAAGCTCATGCCCCGCAACAATTCCGCAGGCCATAACCTCAGGGCAGCGGGCAATGACCGCATTAACGTGTTCTGGTCGGGTGGCAACAGAAACCAAACCGGCCCCTGCACGCTGGGCCGCTTGGGCGGCCATCGTCACTGCCCCACCTAACCCTGCATCACCACCAACCACAAGAACATGGCCAAATTGACCTTTGTGCGCATCGCGCGGCCGCTTCTCCCACTGAGACAAGATCTCGTCAGCACTTAGCCGCCAACACGTTGGCTTGACCTGATTATGCACTTCGTTCGGCACGGATAAATCATCGTAAAACAGGCGGCCACAATACGCTGAACCACTCGCGGTTAACAGCCCTCGTTTAACACCAATAAACGTCACTGTTAAGTCTGCTCTAATAGCATTACCTAATATTCTGCCACTATCACTACATAAGCCCGAGGGGATATCTACCGCTAATACCGCCAAACCTGAAGCATTAATATCATCGATAGCTTGGCGGTAACTGTCTCGGGTTTCTCCTTGCAACCCCGTCCCCAACATGGCATCCACAATAATGCCAACAGTGGGCACCTCAGCTGCAGCATAAGCAGTGATGTTGACTTGCGCATTGAGCGCTGCTTGCCGCGCCAGGGCTGCATCACCCTTAATTTTGTCGATATTACCTAGCTGAATCACCTCAACCGATAAGCCGCGGGCTTGCGCCAAAGTGGCGATAATAAAACCGTCGCCACCGTTATTACCAGTCCCACAATAGATTGTAATCTTCTCCGTGTGGGGGAAATATAGCAGCAGTTTAGTCAATGTAGCAGCGCCAGCACGCTGCATTAATGTGAAGCCGGCAATACCTTGCTCTTCGATAGCAATACGATCCAGCTCTCTCACCTGTTCGGCAAGATATAACGCTTCGGGCAATTCATCAGCTGGATAGAGGTGCGCTGTATCTGCCGTTAATATGGCCATAATTCCACCTAAAAATACGTTATAATGCTAGCAAGATCGGTTGTTCCCCCTCGCTATGGCGCAGCTGATTTTTCTAAGAAAACGCAAGGGCCCGTTCAACTCAGCCTGATAGTATAACGTAAAAAATGATAGCCAACTGAGTAAAAAAACCGGATAACGAATGACAGCAATCTCTACTGCCGAACTAGCTGAGCTAAAACAACAAATTAAGCGTTGGGGCAAACAATTTGGGTTTCAAAAAATCGGCGTGAGTGATATTGACTTAAGCCAGCACGAACATTATTTAAACCGCTGGTTAGCGCAGCATTTCCATGGCAGTATGGACTACATGGCAACCCGTCAGCACCTGCGAACTCAACCGGCTTCATTAGTGCCTGGTACTATTCGTATTATCAGCGCACGTTTGGACTATTTTACTTCTGCAACTGATGCCAATGCTGTGCTAAATGATAAAGCAAAAGCCTACATCTCACGCTATGCTCTTGGCCGTGACTATCATAAACTGATCCGCAAACGCCTATCACAACTGGCGAAACAAATTGACGATTATCTGCAAGACAATTACTCATTGGATGACACTCCCGAGCCGCACTATCAATATCGTGCCTTTACCGATAGCGCACCGGTATTAGAACGTGCCGTGGCAGAAAAAGCAGGGTTAGGCTGGATCGGTAAAAACACCATGCTACTTCACGAAAAGGTGGGGTCATGGTTTTTTCTTGGTGAAATTTATACCAACCTACCCCTGCCGGTTGACGATGATCACCAACCTAACCGTTGTGGTAGCTGTAACGCTTGCCAAGTTGCTTGTCCAACCAACGCCTTTGCTGGCCCCTATCAATTAGATGCCCGCAAATGCATCTCTTACCTGACAATTGAATTGAAAACGGCCATCCCCGAATCATTGCGCAAAGCTATTGGAAATCGCGTCTTCGGCTGTGACGATTGCCAGTTAGTCTGTCCTTTTAATAAATGGCGGCCCGTCAGCAAAGAACAAGATTTCTCGCCTCGCCATCAACTGGATAACGCCGCACTGATTGATTTATTCGCCTGGGATGAAGAAACTTTTTTACACAAGACCCAAGGCTCCGCTATCCGTCGTATCGGCTACCTGCGTTGGTTACGCAACTTAGCCGTCGGTCTCGGCAATGCGCCCTCCAGTCAAAGTATCATAGATGCTTTAAAAATCCGTATTAATCATGGGTCTGAATTAGTAAGAGAACACACCCGCTGGGCATTGCAACAGCACAAACAGCGCAACTAAGCTAACATCACTAGGCCAACGTCACTAAGCCGACATCACTAAACCAGCCTTCTAGCCGACGAACTTTTGTAAAACCACACTAGCTAGGAGCCAATCGGCATCACCAAAAACTTTTCCCGATAGTGCTTTAGCTCTTCTATAGATTCTCGAATATCATCAAGCGCTAAGTGGGTGCCCTTCTTGGTAAAGCCCTTCAATACACTAGGGTTCCAGCGCGTGGCCAGCTCCTTTAAGGTACTGACATCTAAATTGCGGTAGTGAAAATAGGCCTCTAACTCAGGCATGTGTTTTGCCAAAAAGCGCCGATCTTGGCAAATACTATTACCACAAATGGGGGATTTGTTCGGCTCCACATAACGCCGCAAAAAGGCAACGGTCGCCGCTTCAGCCTGCGCCGCCGTTACAGTGCTGGTTCGCACTCGCTCAGTCAGCCCCGATCGACCGTGATGGGAGGTATTCCACTCATCCATTTGCGCCAACACAGCATCGGGTTGATGGATGGCAAGCACTGGGCCCTCAGCCAAGGTCACCAAGTGCTTATCGGTAACAATAGTAGCAATTTCAATGATCACATCATGTTCTGGATCCAGACCTGTCATTTCTAAATCGATCCAGATTAAATTGGTATCACTGAAATCCGTCATAAACGTTCACTCATCGTTATTGTTATAGCCAATAGTAGCGGCAAAGTTGATGTTTAATTGCTAAAGTGTAGCAAATTTGCAGCTTTCAACTAATAATAAGTCATCTAAACGAAAATCAGCAGCCAATAATGGTCAAATTTCACCACTTTTTATGGCAAAACGACGATTGACTCGGCGCCAACGCTGGCGAATAAAGAAAATTCAAGCGGAACGAGCCGAGCGCGCAACCAAACATGCCAATCAAATTGAGCAACAATTGGCTGATGGCACACTCGGCCCAGCAGAAAATGGCCTTGTCATCGCCCATTATGGCAGTCAATTGGAAATAGAAGCACTAGACGGCGCCAACAAAGGTACCACCAAGCGCTGCCATCTGCGCGCCAATATAGAGACACTTGTCACTGGTGACATAGTTGTGTGGCGCGATGGCAGTCCCACCGGTGTGGTGATTGCAGCGCAACCGCGGCAATCAGTGTTGCTGCGCCCCGATAACTTTAATCGCATCAGGCCCGTCGCTGCCAACATCGATCAGATTATCATTGTTATCGCACCCCATCCTGAGCCTCATCCCAACCTCATTGACCGCTATTTGGTGGCGGCGGAAACCATTAATATCAAACCCATTATTTTGCTCAACAAAATCGACTGTTTAGCGGATGACAGTAAACGCCAGTTCACCCGTCTATTGGCCGTTTACCAACAGATTGGTTACAGCGTGTTAAATGCATCGACCAAGACCCACGACGGTTTAGCCAATTTAATCAACCAACTACAGCATCATGTGAGTGTTTTTGTCGGCCAGTCCGGGGTCGGAAAATCTTCCTTAATTCGCGCCTTATTGCCCGGCACCGATATTAGAGTCGGCGAATTATCCAAATCAAAGGGCAAAGGCACCCATACAACCACCACCGCGCGCTTATTCCATTTCCCTGCTGGAGGCAGTCTCATTGATTCGCCTGGCATTCGGGAGTTTGGTCTCTGGCACATAGATCGACAGAGCCTACTAAATGGTTTCGTCGAATTTAGGCCGTATTTGGGCACCTGTAAATTTAGAGATTGCTTACACCACAACGAACCAGGGTGCAGTTTATTAGCCGCGCTCAAGGAGGGCAAAATTGTAGAGCAGAGAATGGACAGCTTCAGGCATATTCTAAATTCTTTTCAGCAGCATAGCTGATACAACATTTTCAGCTTAATGAGAGTGTCTTTAGCCCAGAGTTGCCTATTCAACACGCTTATCTATAGTTTACTATTTACATATTGAAGATTTATTTTATTTTTCGCTTAAATATTGTGAATTGTATTTAACGACAATAATATAAATTGGCTATAGTCTTAATAGATAAATAGTTTTTTGTGGTACAGAGGTTAATAATACACGATTAATCGGGTATAGGTTACGAAGGGCGATTAGGATATTACGCCAATACAGCCAGGCTTATTATCAAATTATCAAACGGCACAGCGCAATAACTGTTGCCGACGGCCTAAGCACGTAACCATAGAATTGTGTAGATAGTATAGATAGACTGTTGCAATCATACGCATTTAAGCATCTAACATTTTAGAGGAAAACAGCACATGAGACGGATTGTTGATCAATGGGCCTTGCTTCTATTCTTGAGCGTCATGTTAGGCCTGACCGCTTGCAGTGGCAACAACGATGGCTCAACAACTACTGCGACCGATGATGAAGATGGAGACAGTACTAGTTATATTATTGAGTTATCGTCAGATAGCACTGAGTTGCCCAGCGGCGAAGAAACTATCGCCATAACCGTCACCGTTAAAGACGCCAATAATGTACCAACCCCCAACGTCGAAACACGCGTAACTGTAACAGATGCCGATGGCGCAGCTAACGCCAACAACTTAACCGTAGACAGTGCGACCACCGATGAAAATGGCCAAATAACCGCAACACTAGGCACCTCGGATGCCACTCCTCGTACTGTTACCTTGACTGCAGCGGCCGGCGCTACCACTAACACCCTCGCCCTGACTGTCAGCACTAATTCACCCACACTCGAGCTCTTTTCCAGCAGTTCACAACTACTATCCAATATTGACGGCGACAATACCATTAGCCTGTTTGCACTAGTCCGCGATAGCAACAATGTGGTTATCGCTGGCGAAACTGTTGAATTTAGCAGTGACGACGGTTCACTGAGTGCAGGCAGCGCCGTGACAGACGACATGGGACGCGCTTCCGTTGAGCTATCGACACGCACCGTCGCGTTACAAGATGTTACCGTGACCTCTACCTTTGGTAGTCTGACCGACACAGTTACCGTACCCATTACTAATACTACATTAAGCGCCGCCACCAATACTAGCTCCATCGCATTGGGCGGCTCCGTGGCAATAAATATTGCGTTAGTCGATGCCGCTGGTGCTGGCGTGGTAAGCGAGGCACTCACCGTAACCTCCGCCAGTGGTAATACCCTGGGCACTGATAATGTCACGTTTGCCGACTCACCCCTCACAGTGCAAACCGATAATTCTGGCTTAGCTATCGTCTATCTGCGCGGCGATCAGCTCGGCACAGATACCGTTACCGTCTCAGGTCTCAGTGATGGTAGCGCAAACACAGTGTCGGAAACCGTTTCGGTCGGCGTCACCAATGAAAGTTTCTCATTAGTGCAAGCGTCACCGGCCAACAGCGGCAGCATTAAACTCAGTGACACCGGTTCAGTTACCCTCACCTGGCAAGATCAAAACGGTACCGCTCAGGCGGGACAAACAGTTACCTTTTCTATTACCCGCGGCAATTTTATTATTGGCGCCACCACACCGACCGTGGCCGACTACACCACAGACGCTAATGGCCAAGTCACCGCCGTGATTGAGTCAAATGACAATGGTCCAGCGGAAGTCACCGCCACGGCGGCAAATGGCACCACCACCACCTTAACGGTGAATTTCATTGCTGACAACCCAGAGTTTGTTTCACTGGTGGCATCACCTCGCTCCATTGGCCCGGGCGAACAAAGTACCATTACAGCGCTATTGCGGGATGCCAGCGGTAATATCGTGGCAGAATATCCCACCACGTTTCAACTCACTGATATTTCTGGCGGTGGCATTTCAGTCGCCAATACTAACAGTAATGAAAACGGCGTTGCCACCACCGTTTACACCGCAAGCCAAATCTCGCCGGCTGATGGTGTCACCATAACCGGTTCTTTTATTCCCTTGGGTGGTACCGAGGCGGACGCCATCTCTGACTCCGTGACTATTACCGTTGGCGACAAGCCAGTGATTATTGGTGGCGGCCGGGGCAGCGATATTGATACAGCCACCTCTGCCGAAAAATATTCCATAAACTATACCGTTTTCGTTACTGACGCCGGGGGTGTTGGCCAGGAAGGGGTCGAACTGAGCGCAACCATCAGACCCTTCAATGAACCGGGCGCTACCATTAACAATAATAATTTTGCTTATATCAAAGGGATTTGGACAAGAGAAGATTCCAACGGCAACAGAGAAGATTTTGATACAGGTTTTTCATTGGACGATTTTGAGAGGTGGGTATTAGAACCGACGACAGCAGTGTATTGTGGGTCAGAAGACAACTCCGACAATGGCACCGATAACGGTATTCTCGACGAAGAAAGCGACGGCGAAACCGAAGATCTAAATGGTGACGGGCGGCTTACACCCGGTGCTATTGCTTCAGTCGAAAAACCAGAACCCACCGATGCCAATGGCTTTAGCACCGTCACAGTGACGTATGCAAGAACTAACGCAGCTTGGGCTGCCGCCACATTAAAGGTGACAGCATCCTCGATCAATGGTTCAGAGGCATTGTATCAAGATACTTTTGTACTCCCTATTCCTGTTGATGAAGTAACGGAAGTCAACGTTGAACCGGTAGCACAGGGCTCCAGCCCCTTTGGGGTTAATGCCTGTACTGACCCAGACTAAATAACCGAATAATACTATATTACTCAAAAACGGAGCTTGCCTGCTCCGTTTTTTTTAGCTCATTTAAATTAACCATTATTAAAGTATTCTACAGCTAATCTTAAAAATGCTAGCCATCCACGGCGACCCAGCGAGCATATAAATGATAACGATCTGCTCACCCACCAATTTGGTTATCAAACCAAAAATGCTAATGAATTTATTATTGCTTACGCTCACACTAAGCATATCGCCATGGCTTCATAGCAGAACCTTAGCACTACAAGCCAAAGAAGTTACGGCAAAATTGCCCGCCATACTGATGACGGCACAGCCGGGTGACATAATTCAAATCCCAGCCGGCCATTTCTATTTTACTCAGCCATTAAGTGTGCGCGGGAATAAGCTCACTATTTCAGGAGCAGATCAGGATGCTACGACCCTAGATTTCACTCAGCAAAACAACGGCGCCCAGTCTTTCTTAGCGGTCGGCCAGCACATCACCATTAAATCAATGACCCTGCTCAATCCTCACGGAGATGGCTTGGTGGTCCGCAATAGTCACAGCATTACCATCGACCAGGTGACAGTTAGTTGGGACCAGGGACTAACCCCCGACAGCGGTGACTATGGTATTTACCCCGTTAAAAGCAAACAAATTTTGATTAAACACAGTCGCGTTAACGGTGCCAGAGAAGCGGGAATTTATGTTGGCCAATCCATTGAAGCTCGGATCGAGAATTGCCACACTTATGGTAACGTAGGCGGGATAGAAGCAGAAAATGTCACGGATTTAGTTATCCGCAATAATCATGTTCACCATAATGCCATTGGCATGGTAATCTCTGCCGTACCCGAGCTAACCAAAAAGCGGGCATTAAATACAACTATTGCGGGCAACCGCCTTTATCAAAATAATATCAGCAACTTAGCTGCGCCAGGCAACCTGATCAGTACTTTACCTAGCGGTATCGGCCTTATCATACTAGCGGCCGACCAAGTAACCATAGCTGCCAACCAGTTCTCAGATCATACGCTAGCGCACCTATTGGTCGCAGCCTACAGTTTTACCGGCAAGCGTTACCAGGACATTTACTACGATCCTTTTGCTGAGTCGATTTACCTAGGGAAAAACAGTTTCACCAACGCCACAACAAATGAATCGCAACAAAAATATATCACTATCAAGCAGCATACTATCCCCAGTCATCAGAACATACTGTGGGACGGCATTGTTCCCACTGATTATCAAGCTGGTAGCAGGCGTTTAACCTTGACGCCTGCCGAGGTTATCTGTTCAGAAGAAGAGGTACCCTTGCTTAACCTAGTCGATATGGCAGTGAATGACACCAACGCAAAGGTAGCTCCCCCTATAAGTAAAGCCCAAGTGTGTGCTCGCAAACGCTAATCGGATCGTTTACGCGTCTTATCATCGCATGCATAACGACAAAACCACCCACTGATACTTATGTACTCTTACGCCTATAACAAATCAGACAAGGCGCCGCGAGATGGAAACTTAGGTAGATTACTTCCCCTAATTGTGTCACCAATGTTTTGTTCATGCCAACAATGAGCAAAATGACCATTAGCAAGCACGCAAAAACTTACAATCGAACGGATTCTATCAGAACAACTAAATGTTGGTGCTTGGCATTCAAATACATCTGACTTAACGGGCGCTATATCAACAGATTTTGGCCCATTAAACAAAAAAGGGCCGCGTTCGAAATAGTCAACAACAGAGTTCCGCCAGCAGCGCAGAACACCATCGACAATGGCGCAGCTATAAACTGAATCATATAACTTAGTAGAGGATACACCACCGAATGAAGGTGACAGAAAATCATAAAAATTCATTCTTGACTGCGCACTTGACCAATTCCAAAATCTTCCCCAACATTTTAGCTCGCCGGCGTCGATAACACAGGCATGGCCAAGAGCTGCATCTATAAAACTGATATCACCTGACATCTCTGGCAGTTCATATTCCGTCATTAGCTCGTGCCCGTGAGTACCCCAACAGACGACGCCGCTATCTTCCAAGACACAAGGAACTTCACCGCGAGCAAACATCGTTGGGTTACTGAGAAACGGCACTACGATTTCAAACTCAGGCCCCTCACCCCAACAAAAAACCCCATGATCATCTAGCGCACACACAAAGGTATCACCGACAAATAGGTCACGCGGGTTTTGCAAACCTTGCGGTCCACCAACGGCATACTCATCATCCCAGTTCCCCGTAATATGTTCTTCGGCCCCCCAACACTGCACACCACTGTCATCCAGCGCACAAGAAAAACCGTTACCGGCACCAATTTTAGTAGGATTGCTAAGCTCAGGCACTGTGCAAAAGTCATCTATGCAACACTGCACCAACGTGCCATGGCCTTCATAGTTATCTAAGGTACAACCATGGGTATAGCTAAGAACAATCTGTGGCTCAGGTAGTACTCTAGGTGTCGTATCCCCACTGCCTGAGCACGCGAGCGTGGCTACAACTATTACTAATAGCGACGTTATTTTCATTAGATAATTATTCATTGTTTACCTCTATTTTTAAATCTAGGGCCAAATAATTTAAAATGGACACCATGAAATATCACACTTTCCATGAAGGATCGTTTCTCAATAGATAATGGTTTCGATAGTATGGTGATACAGCCATCATCTGTAAGTCAGCATTTCCAATACCGCAAAGACAACTACTTATTTTCAACCTAAGCAATTTCAGCCCCTCGTCTTGATTGTCTACTTTAACGATTTCATCCGTTAATATTAATATATATTTAATTAAATAGAGCTTTGTGTTTGTGGAGGCTGCTCTATTTCTTAATAATATCTCCACCGCATCAACAAGCTCGTCAACAACCTGAGAGTCCAACCCAATTGCTCCTCCTACGGCCACGTCAACTAAATTTTTGCTAATCAAACCCAAGCCCCCAGGTCTAGATATTGCTGGCCGCAACTTCTCTAGAAAAGGGCTTATTATTCAAAACTCTTGATTTTAGACTCCAAAGCTCTAATACGCTCTAGTGTCTCCAAATTACTTTTTTCAATACTTAACATCTCATTGCTTGTACTTATTGCTATATAAATACCATATATTGGGGTCACAGAAACAGACATGCCCGCTATTAAGGAGAACACAGCAGTTCTTAAATTACGTTCTTTTTGACCAAGAACCACAACACTTAAACGACCAAACAGCCTTGAACAGAAATTCTTATGAAAAACAATATCTACATATAACAAAAAAAAATTTATAGCTAAAGGAGCAAGCAACAAAGCAGCCAAACTAGGTAATAGCAAATATCTAAATTCAATCGGGAAAATTTCAATATCAGTTCTTGAAAGCAACTCGCCTACAAAAAAATAAACCAACAATGATATGAAGCAATAAAGCCACCAACTTATATTAAATTTATTAATCATCACTCCAATTTACCTTTTAAACGCTGCCAAGCTGGCACATACAAACGCGCCTTGCAAACCAGAAGTCGTAGCATTATTTCCTACCAACGACTTAACACTCGCTATTTCAATCAGTTGCTTTTGGATACTATTCCTTATACGCAGTAATTCTAATTCTTCTGAAGAATCCGAACAAATGCCAAGCCTTTTATCCACAGTAGATAGCTGACTCTGCAAAGTATCTTTAATGTCATCAAGCTGGTCTAAGAAATCAAAATAAGATCCCAGTGTATATCCAGCATTTATTGCTTCACACGCGGCAATTCCCATAATTAGGGGATTCTGACCGTAGGGATCCACGTATAAAACTGGATTTGGGTTGGCATAAATGTAGGTATTAAGCCCACCCTCAAGCCCAATCGGATCACTCTGAATATACCTCCCCATCGTTGGATCGTAATCCCTGAAGTAGTTATAATACAAACCCGTCTCGCGGTCATGATACTGCCCCGGAAACCGTATATTGTTTTCTATAACTGACACCGTTTCCACAACTTCGCCAAAGGGGGTGTAACGTCCTTCCCAGACTTTTTGCTGGGATGTGTCGTAAATAGCCTGGGGTGTATTAAGGTGGTTGTTTTGGACAAAATAAATACGATCTTCTGCCCAGGCTTGCCCGCTAAAAAACAATGCGGCCGCAAATAATAACTGTAAGAGCTTTTTGACAATAAGCAGTTGAGAATGGCTGACAAGACTACTAAGCCCTACTTTGACCAGCATAACACTACCCATGACAAAGACTAGAATAGCTTGGAAAACGGCGTCTATTCTATTGACTAACCACGCTGTCGCGACCACTGGGGCAAGTCCTACTTGTACCAGCGCTTTACGGGCGTCACTACCATCCATCCACCTGACGAGGCTAGGCGAAAGAACTCGGTAATAGGTGTCGACAAGTCGGGAGCCGACCGTCGAAGCCAATAAAATGTTATCTCTGAACGCTCGTAGCTCGTCCAGTTGGCCGGCTATCACAGTATCGCCGGCAGCACACTCAGAAGCGCACAACCCACTCGAGGCACAGTTATCTATCGGATCTTCGATATCCAATGGTAAACGATGCGGCATGGGTTCCATTGCAAAATCAATGATGGAGATAAGCTCTTCGTCTAAATAGATATATTCGCGTGCATTGCCCAGATAGTCTCGCTCAAATAGCAATCTACCACGCAGGTCGTAAACATAGTGACGGCTTTGTTCAGCGGATTGGTCGATAAACTTGATATCACGTTGCCCTAAGCCATTGTGAAAGTAATGGGCGATAGGCAATGCGATATTATTCGTTACTTTAACTAAGCGTTCATTGTCGTCATAGATATAACGCAAGTCACCAGCACCAGCGGTGTGGCCTGTATCGGTATAGCTAAAGGCAGTTTGCCGCGCGCCTGTAATAGACTGCAAGCGCTGTGATGCTGAGGCATACTGATAGGTTTCTTGCGCCCCATTGACCGTTTTTGTCTCTCTATTACCTACGGCGTCGTAAGTGAAACTGATAGTACCATAATGTCCACTAGCATCAGTTAAACGGCCTTGCGGGTCGTATTGATAGTCACCGCCATGCAAAGCAGCACTAGAACGGTCGATGATCTGGGTAACCAACCCGCGATTATCATACTGATACTCAAGCTGCTGCCAATTAATGGCATTGGACTGAAGACTCAAAAGCGTCGACCGATAGAACTCATCATATTCTCTATCGACCGTGAAAAGCGCATCCCCCATGGTATAGCGGGCGATTGGCCCATAAGGCAAGTAGTGAATATCCGTTACTAAACTTGTTGTTACATTATCCCTAGTGGTACTAACCGCTGTTATATAGCCTTTATCACGCGCATAGTTGACAGTTCGCCCACTCGGATAGGTTATTTGGGTTAACATACCGGCGGCGTCATAATCATAGCTTAGCTGATAAGTCTGCTGATCGATAACGCGTTTATCTGTGACAATTCGCCCTAAATAGTTGTATGCCCAGCCAATTGAATCACCAGAATTGCGCTTAATCAGTTTAGTGAGTCGCCCACCGCCTTTATTCCCTGCTGTGGTATCATCATATTGAAAAGTGAAGTCTTTGCTAACCGGGTTATCAATGGTGGTTAGGCGGTTTAACATATCATAGCCATACCCAACCACTTCGTTATTGGCATTTTTCTTTCCTATTATATTACCTGCATTATCATAGTAATAATCTATCACACCTCGATTGGGACTCATTTCTCGCAACAGATTCCCAAAGCCATCATAAAAATAATCGGTAACCTGGTCGTTCTGGTCTGTAACTGCCGTCACCTCATCGTTAGCATCATGATTAAAACTGACCTCTTGATTGACGGCATCTCGCTGATCAACAATTTTATTGCGCCGGTTCATGACATCAAATAGATGCCTTACTTGCCCGCCAACCCCATCGGTTACGCGCGTGGGATTACCGTTGGCATCATAATTGATTTCTTCTAACACTTTACTGGCATTCAAACCACCGACATCATACATTTGCCACAAACGGCTCAGCGCGTCGATGCGTATGGCCTGCTCAAATTGAACTTGACCATTAGCGTTCAATGTTTTTAAGACAAACGTTTCGTAACCAGGATCATTTGGTCCATTTGAACGATAAAATTCAGTCCTCGCTAATTCATAGATTTCATTGCGATGATTTTTAATCTGCAACAATCGACCACCCACACTGTAGCCGTATTCGATAAAGCTACCATTAGGTAAAGTCATCCGCTTAATCAGACCATTGGGATGGTAAGTAAAACGGGTAGTTTTCGCGGCAGTAGTCAGGGATTTTAACCAGCCGCGCTTGGTATAGGTCAGCGTCGTCGTTAGGTTATTTCTCTTATCAACCACTTTTTCTGGCAAGCCAAACTCATTGTGATCGCTAAAAGTAAACTCATGATTAAGATGATTCTTCAACGAAGTCAGCACACCAGCTTGATTATACTGGTAGGTAGTACGATCGTTTCGTGGACCAAATGCAACAATCTGTTTTACCTGGCGCTCTCCGTCAGTACCGGTAAAGTAGGTAAAATTATTAGTCCAACGACGAGTGGTATCATGCTTATAGTCATATCCGGCCGGCGGGGTCGTTAAATCTGTTTCTGTTTTGCTTTTTAACCGGCCATGCTCATAGACATAGTCGGTTTTCAGCTGATCAACGTGCAGCACTTGCTGAACATTTGGCCCTTCCCAGGTATACCGAATAACTCTGTCTTTAGTCGCATTTTGGTCCACTTGTAGGTATTGAACCTGGCTAACTTTGCCATCACTGAAATCATAGTTTGTGATTAGGCCAGTATCGAGATTGGTAACGATATCCAAATTAGCATTGGCATCGTAGATGTAATCAACATTTCCACCAAAACAGTTGCCATCGCTTATACCTCGCACCGCCGTTAATCTAACGATTTGATCATTACCTGTTTTAGCAAAAGTATAAGTAGACTTTTTACCTAGCCGATTAGTCACGTCCCGACTATGTCCATCAAGCTGAACAACACTATCTTCCATATCCGGCGCCAATCGGTCACCATGCCCACTGACGGTAGCATAGCCTTCATCGTTGTAGTCATAATACGCTTGAAAAAATACGCCATTGTTTTCTTTTACTTGATACCCGGTCAAAGCAGAACTGTGAATAAAATCATTGCTAAACCCATTAGATTCATAGAGGTAATCAATATGACTTGTTACGCCATCTTCAGTGGGCCAGGTTACCCTGGTGATCTTACGATAATGCTCATTAGTACCAGGAAACATCTCATTACTCGAGTCAATGATAATAAGATTGTCACTGGGTGTTCTTAAATAGTCTGGAAAATAAAGATCGCTGTTAGGCGATGATCTCACGAGATGGATAAATAGCTCTTCGCCACTCACGGAATGCCTGACGGTAAGACTCCCTTCTGCCGGTCCCAACACTTTGGAAACAAGATGTTTAGCACCACCACTAATATGGCCAATACTAAACAAATTGCCCGTAGTCCCGTAGTAGAGTAGGCCTCTTTGGTACCATCCGGCATCGTGTAGAGCAAGTAATCGGCTTCAAAAAGGCCGCCTTCGATATAGCGTAACGAGCCAACGTCTTGGGCGCTGCGATTAGTACTAACAAATATAGGGTCCGCGCCACCTACATTGGTAAAGAATATAGAACCACCTTGCGGACGGAGAACTTCTACAAAAGCGCCCTGAGTATAAAGATCACCTAATATCTTGA
>JANQMK010000290.1 GCA_028280085.1 Pseudomonadales bacterium | reverse complement strand
CTTGGTAAACCGATGGCGATGATGTTGTTAAATGCTAATGCCACAGTTACCATTTGCCACTCTAAGACTCGAAACCTAGCTGATATTATTCGACAAGCAGATATAGTTGTTGGTGCGGTTGGTAAGCCTGAATTTATTGAGGGTAATTGGATTAAGGCGGGTGCCGTTGTTATTGATGCCGGTTATCACCCCGGTGGTGTCGGTGATATCGAATTGAGTGCTGTTACAACGACAGCTGCAGCGTACACACCTGTTCCCGGTGGTGTTGGGCCGATGACAATTAATACCCTCATTTATCAAACTGTTGTAGCTGCTGAAAAAGCATTAACATAGACACCATTTTATTACTTGTGAGTAAAGGGAGTAGAGATCGTTGCCAATGCTGTCGGCTATCGAGATAGAAAGATTAGGTCGAGGCTTATCGTGGTAGTCTATCGATGTATAACCAGCTTTTTATCACTGCTGCAAGGATTTCTGAGTTGACCGGCTTTGTGAGAAAGTCGTCCATGCCTGCTGCTAGGCAACGAGCGTGGTCCTTTTTGGTCGCGTTTGCTGTTAAGGCAATGACTGGAATCTGTTTAGTGTGTTTTCTTAGTCGATATTGCCGTGTTGCTTCAACACCGTCTAACTCAGGCATTTGGCAATCCATCAGTACAAGGTCGTACTTATTCCTATCTAATTCTACGAGTGCCTCTATACCATTCACGGCACAAGTCGTGTGATAACCGTATTTTTTCAGGATGTTCTTTGCAACTAATTGGTTTACTTCGTTATCTTCGGCAATTAATATGCTAAATGCTCCGTTGCTGTTATCCAAGTTAAAGCCCAGTTGTGGAATATGCTTGCTCGTTTCACTATGGTTGCTAAAAGCACTGAAAAGGCTGTTATACAACTTAGCTGGCGTCAGTGGATAACTAACTTTGGCAGCGACATCTAATACGTCGAATGTCAGTGTTTCTTTGTAGTCAGTCTCGTCGCAAATGATAACACAGTTCTCTTTACCAATTGTGTCTTCAATAATGGCGACTCTTTCAGTGTTAATATACTGTTGATTGATAATAACAATATCATAATCAAGACCATTCGTTCCCATCTGATCGAGCGCGCTAACAGATTCTGTCTTATAATTGAGGTCCCATGAATCTAGGATGGAATCAATTTCTTTTAATTTCTTTGGCTCTTCAATAATCAGAAAAGATTTTTCGTGAATGTTGCTCTTGTTTTGGTTGCGAGTTAACTTGTTCCTGGTAACGTCCTGGCTAGCTGCATCTAAGCTGGGCTCAAAAGGTAAAGTAAACCAAAAAGTAGACCCACTATCTTTTTCACTCTGTGCGCCGATATCACCTTTACGAAGAGTTACCAATTGTTTTGCCACAGGTAAACCTTTGTCGAGGGATTGTTGCTCGCTTTGCTCATAGTGAGGGAAAGGCTCAAATATTTCCTCGAGTACCTCTTTTTTAATACCTGCACCCGAATCTTTTACCGTGAATCGAATAATAAATCTGTCCATGTTCGATTCTTCCATAGCCACATGTAGATCAATTGCGCCTTTCTGGGAGAACTTTATCGCGTTAGTAATTAGTATTAGCAGTACTTGTCTTAAACAGCTTGCATCGCCACGTACATATTGAGGAACCTCCGAATTAATATACCGGTAGAACGTCAGACCTTTTTCCGCTGCGTTGAAAGCCATCATGTCGTAGATATTTTCAATCAATTTGTGGAGATCGAAATCAGTAATCTTTAGATTAAACTTATCGATATCAATAGTGGAATGATCAAGAATATTGCCAATAAGTTCTGTTAAAGATCTGGCAGATGCATGCAACGTTTGCACAAAATTATTTTGTTCATCTGTTAATTCAGTATGTAACAATAGCTCAGCTACGCCTATGATGCCGTTCATCGGGGTGCGAATTTCATGGCTCATGTTAGAAAGAAATTCCGTTTTGGCAAAACTGATTGCTTCGGAAGTCTCTTTTGCTTGCTGTAGGTCTTGTGTTCTCGAGGTCACTAGATCTTGCACGATGGCTTCTAAGTCTAGTCGGTGTTGCTGTAATTCTTGATTGCGAAGTTTACTGTGGCTTATATCTCTGCCAAAGGCGTTAACACAAGGAGTAGAAGGGTTTTCTGCCGGACGAAAATCCCAGCTAAACCAGCGATCATCGACAGATGTTTCTATGCTGGTAACTGACGTGTTTTGCTCAATACATGTGGTAATTATGTTATCTAAATCTACAGGCATTACCACAGGCAGGCCTTCAATACTAAACCCAGTTTCAGCCAGCAGTTCAACCATGGTTGGATTGGCATAATTTAGCTGTAAACTCGGTGTAATTTCCAATAAGTAGTTTGGGCTGTTTTCTACAAAATGCCCCATGCGTTGTCTATTGTTGGTGTGATGATCTCTGAAATTATCACTGAAGCTTAAGACTATATCAATGTCTTGGTCATTGGTCGGAGTAGGTAGGCGATGGGCTTTGATCGGTAAAAAGGTACCTTGACGTTCGACCCAAAGTGTATCGAAACTGGTTTGAAAATTGCCGGATTGATAATTCACAGCTAGTGGACAAGCTTCTTCTGTATGCTCAAAATCACCAATATTAGCACATAAGATACTATGACAATTTTTATTTTTTAGTTCCTCAATTGGCCAACCTAGCAAGGTTAAACCTCTCGGGTTAACATCTTTGATAGTGCCGTCTGCTTTTAAGTACAGAATACCGTCCGGCCAGTTTTTAAATAACATATCGTAGGAGTGAAGCAAACTACTACTATTGTTATTGTCGTTGTTGGGATTGTTGTTTAAAGAACCAGTACACATAATCGTTGCTACATTAACAGCTGAAATGGATCGACGCTGGGAGAATGGGGGTCAATAATATTCTTAATCGCAAGACCATCAACAGCATGTTTCGGGTCGCTGAGGTCGATATCCTTTGGTTTATTTAGTGGTGACCCGCATGCCATATAGAACACTCTGATTTTTGGGTGCAGAGGATCGGAGCAATTGTTCTCAATGACTTTTGCTTTTTCTCCAGATGACAAAACAATAGCACTATTTAATGGAAATACGCCGATAACATTAACTAATTGGGCTACTATCTCAATGTCAAATAGTCCCTTTTGGGCAGCTTGATAGAGATGGCTTAACGCATTTTTGGGTAGCATGCCGGGGTATCCAGCGAGACCGTGAATCAGTTCATCGTAACAGTCAGCAACAGCAATGATCTTGCCACAGAGACTGATTTGGTCTGCACGTAAACCCTTTGGGTATCCACTGCCGTCGCCTCGTTCATGGTGTTCGCGAATGATGTTGATTACCTCAGGAGAAAAACCGTCGCTTTTTGCTAATAAAGAGGCGACGATGTCGACATGCTTTTCGATCAAGAGATTTTCTGTTGTTGAATAATCTGTCTTAGTACCAAATAAGTTCTGTGGTAGTTTAGACCAGGCGGCGTCATGAACAAAAGCCGCTAAGCCTAGAGCTTCTTTTTCTTGCTCCGTTAGGTTCATGCGGAGTGCAAGAGCGAGTGCCAAGCTAAACACATTAAATAAGTGTGCTAACAACTTTTCGCTTGATTCCTCAAGGTGAAGTAGCGAAATGATGGCTTGGTCGTTACGGGCTAAACTTTCCAATGTGCCAGCGATTATAGGCGATATAGGTTTTGCGCTAATAGCTTTATCATGTTTGATATTCTCTGTGGCGGCATTTGCTACTTTAAAGCTCTCTTTCTGCAACTTTTTTGCCACCACTAACTCTTCTTTCATCGATGTCTTTGTTAGAACCCCTGACTGGTTTGCAGTGGTGTCTTTTGCTGCAGACGCTAAAGATTCCTTTGCTTTTTCGGCGTCTGCGATATCGCTGATGTCCTTGCCCTTGTCGGTGTCAATGGTTACTAGCCGTACGCCACTTTTGCGTAAACGATCAATATGCGTTTGGGTTTTGATAAACATGGAATGGGATAAAAATGGGCTATTTATCCAAGAAATATCTATCTTGGAGACAAACATGCCTGGGCGCAATTGTGATATCTGAATTTCCTTTTTAGCCATAAATACATTATAGCCAGATACCGAAAACTTAACCGTTTTTTGATTGCTGATTGTGTTGCTATAGCGTATTTCTTTATTACAAAAAGTACCAAACGATAGATATTATAGTGAAAAGTTATGGTAGAAGTATTGCACTAGGCTATATGGAGTATGTGTTAGCTCGAGTATATAGAGTATATTTATATTATGTATATTATCTATATATAGTTGGGCCTATCCCCCATTTATTTAGCGGGTTGTTTCTCTGGGACATTAGCTCTTTGCACGAGGTTAACTATGTGCTAGCTGTGTGATTAATTGTAAAGTGCCGGTAGAGCAGTATTGACTGAGTTCGGTTTAGCTTGAGATTTTGTCAAACCATTGACAATGGTCAATAGATTTTCGCCATTCCAGCCTGAATGAGGCTTGTCGCTATATAACACATACTCTAATTCATTGAGCGCGCTAATAAACGATGTATTAGTGGTTTGGTCAATGATATGCGCAATATTTTTAATAGCCTCATCCCGCCAGTGGTGTTGTGCCCAATTGATAAGTGCGGCCTTAACCTGTTTAGGATCATTAGTATGACAAGCGTTAGCCAAGTCTTTCAGCGCTTTTTTAGCATCTGACATTAGCCAACTCTTGCTAGCTTTTGGTTTATTAGGGGAAGCAGCTTGAGCTTGAGACTGCTTTAAATTGAGGTATAGCCAGAGAGTGAATAGCCAAGCAAGCGTTGAAAATAATGTCGCGACAATCCAACCCCAATGGGTAGATGTTTGTTTGATAGTTACAGTTTTGGTCTGGGGTAAAGCAATACCTGGTGCGGTGGGGCTTAACTGGTTTTGATTTGGCTGGGATGGTGATGTTGGTGCGGTACCGATAACGGTGATATTACGCTCAGGTATTTTAACAATATTTTCGGTGTTGTCTGAAGTATTCCACCAATGTAGCTTAACGGCTGGCAATGTGTAACTGCCGCTTTGATTGGCGACAATGGCAACCGACTCAGTTCGTGTCCCGACTAGACCGTCGATAGTCACTTGGTCTTCCGTTTGTGCCTGATCAGGGTAGAGCTTTAATCCTGGTATCTGTGCTAAGGTAGAGGGTGGTAATTGGGCTGAAGCCAGTCCGGTTGCCTGTATTACAATGGTACGGGTTATAGGCTCACCTATTTCAACGTCGTTAGGTTCTTTACTCCACGATTCGGTGATGACCAAGTTTTTAGCCGGCAACCAGTGTTTGCCATGATAATTGGACGGCTTGGGTAATACCACCACGAGCTTTTTGTCAGTACGTGCCCGAATGCGTTTGCCACCGCCAACACTAAAGTTGAAAAAGCTATTGCGGCGGTCGGCAACGCGAGCTGAATATGTCAGTGAGGGAATCGTTAGGTCACCACTTGCTTGGGGAAAAATTGCATATTGTTGCTGATAAACGCCATAGCGAATACCATTTTGAACTTGTTCAAATTGATTTTCAGATAATTTGGTCACTACTGTATCATCGATACTAAGCTCGGGTGGGGTTAAACTGCGTAAGTTGATCGAATGATAAAGCTTTATAGTAAGAATCAGTTGTTCTTGCACGTATAATTGGCTTTTATCAATTTCCGTTTCGATAAAGACCTGTTTAGGCTGGCTTGATGTACTTTTGGCTGAACCTGGAGTGCCGACACGTATAACAATAGGATCGCTATGGGCGCTACCATATGAAAAACTGGGAATCATTAATCGCCCTTGGCTTTTGGGCGCCAATATGAAGACCCAATCTTTGGTTGAGGTCATACGACCATTAATGTAGCTCATATTGCGGGATTGGTTTTGCGAAAAAATATCCCATTGATCTTGCAATGAAGAAAAATCTGGATCACGAAAGCTCGACGGATCATCTGTTCGAACGGTTAGTCGAACGGTATCATCTAAGGTAATGGCGTTGCGATCGACTGTTGCTTTTAAGGTCGCGGCTATGGCTGACGAACTGAGACTAAATGCTAATAGTATCAGTAGCAGCACCATCGCGGCAGGGGAACGGTTAAACCAGTCGATTTTTGATTTACCAACGTATGTCATCATCATCTTCATTACCTAAGAAGCGATTTTTTTGTTTTTCGCGCAATCTCTTTTGGTACTCATAGTTAAATTTTCGCCGTAACAAACCACCGGGATCTTCAGGTACGCGTCGTAACCACTGTTCCATTGCTTGTTGCTGTTCGGTAGGTAGTTCTTCCGTGGGTTGGGCATCGGCCTGCGCCGTCTGTTGGGACGGTGACTGTTGTTCATTGTCATCTTGCTCTGAACTTTGAGCCTGTTGTTGCGCTTGATTTTCATCTGACGCATGTTGATCATTTTGTGCTTGTTGGTTATCGTCTTGCGGAGGCTGGTTTGCTTCACCTTGTTGTTCATTATCTGCTTGGTTTTGCTCTGAACTATTCTGTTGCTGATTTTGCTGTGCCTGATCTTGTTGGTTTTGGCCGTGTTGCTGATCGCTACTTTGCTGGTCTTGACTCTGTTGGTCCTGACTTTGTTGATCTTGATTTTGTTGATCCTGATTCTGCCGATCAGAGTTTTGGCCATTTTGTTGTTGTTCTTGTTGTTGCTGCAGCTGTTCGACCAATTGTTTGTTAAATTTGGCATCTTCCATCTGCGGATTTTTCGCTAACGCCTCGTCATAG
>JANQMK010000359.1 GCA_028280085.1 Pseudomonadales bacterium | reverse complement strand
AATTAGCAAAGCAACGATAGCCAATTCTTTTTTACATACTGCCATTATGTAAACCTCTTTAGTTAAATAGTCTTGATGGTGTTAATGAATTTTTTAGGGTTGACCACAGTGCTATCGGTTAGCTTCCAAGTAGAAGCTGCCCTTGAACCAATACAATATCTATTCTTAATCTCTTTTTTATCGACAATGGAGCCCACTTGCAACATCATCACGACTTTACTTTTTGTGCCTTTGTTATCTATTTCTACTGTAGCCAGCAGTCTCATTTAGCGAAGATTTATTTTTTTAATTTCAGCTTAACTACATTTAGCATAACGATGCAAAAGTAAACCTAATATTAAACTCCTATATTAGACTCTTTATACTAGCGAAGAATAAGGTTGATTCGGTTGGTGGTTGCGATAATTGTTGTTCACTACATTTGCCACTATCAAGGGGTAAGAAACGCATCAATAAACCACAACCGTCAACTAAATATTGCGGCAGTGGTAACGATCAACACTTTTATAATTTTCATAACTTTCATATATCTAATTCTAATTAAGCCCATGTGCCTTGTATGATACATATGGGTAAAACCAAAAAAAGCTGGCTAATAATATATAATGCTAATTCAAACTACAACTGTTTTAACAACATGGCGTTGCTAAATAAAGCTTGGTTGGCAGGGGTGCGGTAGAAAAAATTACTCTCATTAGGAGTAAAAAATTTTGCAATTGCGATGCGTCATCGGACCACTTTCTTATTCTCATTATTCGAAGGTGCCCTAGGTATTTGATTTTGAATTAATATCAATTGTGTGAATGGGAGTAAAACAAAAAATCTCTAAAGAATTATTGCAGGCAGCTTAATTTGACTGTTCAACGATGTGAATAGCGTTTTATGGTTATCTATTTTACCGCTTGTTTTACAACAGAGGATGTGAGCCGTTTTACCCACTTATTGAAAACATAGAAATGCGTTATTGAGCAAAGCCCAGCGAGTGGGCGATGCTGCTGATAAGTAACGTTTAACATTACATTTACAGTGACTTGGAATGGGCTGGACGAGGATCTAAAAGACGGTTTTGTGACTTTGCAATAGAGTCGACTAAACGCCAGATATAATTGTTAGCAACGTTGTCGTGGTCACCGATTTGGTCGGCAAATAATAGTGTTTCGACAAGCATTCTTTCGAGATTAATCTCAATCAGTTCTGTCCGTGTAATGTGTCGCATGCTCCAGTTTGGAAATCGCCTTTGGTCAACTTGGCAATCTTGTAGTTGGGTTATAATGCAATGCCTTTCGTCTTGCGCTATGCGTGACATGAGTTGGGTGCAGGTTTGGTTTTCGCTTTCGATGTATTGCACGAAGTGGTTTTTAAAAAAACAGAGATACCCGGTTACGCCTAATTCTAGGTTGCGTTTTGCCGCGGATGTGCTGAGTTCATTCAGTTTGGTGTTATCAAAAGTTATCAATGCTTGGCTAATATAAACAATACCTATCATATCAGTGTCCTTAGATTGAATACGGCAAGAGATTGTATTTGTTAGCTTGTTGCAGACCGAAATTATTAGTTGGCTTACATATCCGAGCTAAATTGTTTAATAAGGCGTTAAATTATCCGCTAAGCGGCTATAGTAAACGGATTTTTCTTTATCGGGTGCGACAACGCCGTAGCCATGTTGATAGATGTGACTTAAACTGGCGTTAGCGGCTGAATCGCCTTGCGTGGCGGCTTGTTGGAATAGCTCAAAAGCTCTGGCTTTGTCCTCTTCAACTAGTTGGCCGAAAAAATATAGCTCGCCTAATTTGGTTTGTGCAAGGTAGAAACCTTCTTGTGCGGCTCTATCGAGTAGTGATAGAGCGGTGTTTTTATCTTCTGCGTTAGGCTGGTTGTCTAATAAAAACAATGCGTATTGTACCCATGCCATTGGATAGTTTTGTTGACTGGCTTTTTCTGACCAGGATAAGGCTTTCTGGTTGTTTTTGAGGTTGGGTATGTCGCTGTCGTATAGTTCACCTAAAGAAAATTGCGCAATCGGATCGCCTTGTTCTGCGAGTATTGTGAGATCTGATAAATCGGGGACTGGCTGCGCGATGGTTTCAGCTATATAGGTAAAAGGGCTTTGCGGAAACGTTTTTAAAAAATTGATGGCCTGTTCGAAGCTGTCGCCCTGCATCATACGTTGATAGTGACTGAACTCTCTAGCATCGGGGTATTTTATCATGGCTAAATTGACCGACTGGCTATCACCGGGGTGATTGAGCTTAATGGTTTCGGTTTGATAACCGGGGCTTTGTATTGTTAATAGATATTCTCCTGCTGCCATGGTCTCGTGCTGGTGAATGGTTTTGCTTTTTGTTTTGTCGACGATTGTGGCATAGGATGGAGTGACTTGCAGTTTGATCGGATATTTGGGTATGTTGTCATCCGCAGTCGTTGACGCTTTATTTGGGGTCAGCTGTGCAATGATTGTCGCTGTGCTGGCTGTTGAGTTATAGCTAGTCGTTGGGGTAGCAGTTGTGTTGTTAGTTGTAGTGCTGGTCGTAGCGTTAGTTGTAATGTTGGCTGTAGCACTGGCCTGGTTGCTCGATGCTATTGCTGTATGAGCGGTGGCGTGCTTATTCGTACTGGGGATTGATTGCATAAAAATGATATAGCCACCAACAGCTAAAATGGCGGTGATACAGCTTACTATTAATAGAGGCATAGCAGATCGCCGTTTAGCACTGTTTGTCGAGGAATGTTGTGGCGACTGGTGGATGATAGTCTTGGCATGCTGTGCTTTCTCATCGAGTAGTGACTCTGGTTGTGGGCCTGCCTTAGGTTGCGAGTCGGACGGCGAATGAGGCTGTGCGATAACCTGTGTGACCTTAGGTTGAGTGCACGTTAGGTTGCCTTTGTCACCTAGCTTGGCAATGGTTGCGTCCAGGTCTTGCAGTAAGTCCGATGCTTGCTGGTAGCGCGCCGTTTTATCGATTGCTAACATACGTGTAACAATCGGCTTAAGCATAGCGAACTTTTCTGGCAACGGCGGTAAATCCTGTGTTTGGTGTTTAACACAAATCTCGCCGGTGCTGCTGCCCTGATAAGGTTCTTGGCCAGTCAGCATTTTGTGAAACACAATGCCTAAGCTAAAAATATCGCTTTGTTGATCAAGCGGCTCACCCAATGCCTGTTCTGGGCTCATATATTTGGGGGAGCCAATAATGGTTTGCGCAACAGTCATGTCGCCACTGGATGTAATAGGCCGCGCAATACCAAAATCAGATAAAATAGCCTGTTCGCTGTTTGGCTTAAACAGAACATTATCAGGTTTAACATCTCGGTGAATAAAACCTTGCTGATGGGCATAATCCAGGGCAGCGGCAATATCGCGGGTGATGTGTAGCGCGTTAGCTAACGTCAGTCCGCGTTGAATTTTAGTTGTTAAGTTATCACCGCCGAGCCATTCCATCGCCAGGTAGTAATAATGCTGGTAGTTACCGGCATCATATACTGGCACAATGTTAGGGTGAGGCAGCTTAGCAATAATGCGAGTTTCTCGAACAAAACGTTCGCCGAAGGACGGATCAGACAGCAGTGAGGGGAGTAATATTTTTAGGGCAACCTCGCGTTCAAGGGCTTCCTGGATGGCCAGATAAACAACTGCCATCCCTCCCTTACCAATTTTTTTGACTATTTTGTAGCCTGGTATCTCATGCCGGGCAATCGTTGTGCTCATGTGCTTTGTCCGTCTAATAGATTGGCAACAGGATACGTAACAAATGGTTAAGGTCAAGCCTTGAGTATTAGATGGTTAGGAAGCTTAGATTCAACTGATTTTTCTAGGATAATGGGGCGGGATTTGCTAAGGAGGTTAAACTATGTACTTTTTTAGTCAAAGTGTGGTGAGTAAGAGTGTCTTATTTTTTGGCTGTTGTTGGTTCGCGTTAATCGGGCAAGCGTGTGAGCAGGAGGATCCGCATTATTCGTTGGCCGTTGCGGCGTCGGGTAAGCAAGATTATGTTGCGGCTAAAGCCCAGCTAGAACAGTCGGTCGCTATCTGTAGCCGATACAGTAATTGGTATTTGTTAGGAAGAACCTTGCAAAAGCTTAATGATAATGAACATGCCCTTAATGCCTATCGCAAGGCTAAGGCGGCAGCGTCGACCGATGACAAACGTGCCTTGGCTATTGCCCGCTATGCTGAAGTGCTGTCGCTAAGTGGCAATTTATACGAGGCGCTCGCTTTGTTGAGAGGCGCCTGGGAGATGCATAGCTCGCCGCGACAATGGATGACTGACTTAATGTTTCAGTGGGATCAACGTATAGCAAACAAACCTATGACCAAAGATTTGGTAACTCGTAGTTTAGGGGCGCATCAGTTTGGTTTGCTGCCCAGTGATAGTAAACCATTTGTTAATATTCGTATTAACTTTGAGTTTGATAGCACCGAGGTAGATGGTTTAACTGAGCAGAACCTTGCGGCATTAGCGGCGGCGTTAGCGGAAGGCATGTATACCAATAATAAGTTTCGCTTGATAGGTCATACCGATAGCCGCGGTGATGCAGTTTACAATGATGACTTATCGGTAAGACGGGCTCAAGCGATACAAGCCTACCTAGAAACACTAAGGCCAGAGTTGCGTGGCAGAATTTTTACGGAGGGACGAGGCGAGCATGACTTGCTCTACGCTGGCAAAACAGAACAAGAGCACCGGCTAAATCGGCGTTTACAGGTTGTGGTTGACTAGCGCTATGTAGTCTTCTAGAGGCCATGCCGAGGTGGCAAGTTTAGTGGGCATATCCGTGGGAAGTCTCTTCGGCCGTTGCTTCGCGCACGGCTTCGACGGTGACATCGAAATGTAGCGTCTTACCGGCAAGCGGGTGGTTGGTATCGATTGTCACATCGTTGCCGTCAACATCCATTACGGTAATAAGCTGGGCACCGCCGCTGGGGCTTTCGGCTTGGAATTGCATACCCGGCTGGATGTCATCGACACCCTCGAACATGCTGCGAGGCACCACTTTAACCAGTTCAGGCAGCCGCATACCGTAACCAGCCTCTGGCTCTACAACGACCTGAGTTGTGTCACCGGCTGACTTACCAGTTAGGGCGTTTTCCAATCCAGGGATGATATTGCCGGCACCATGAAGATAGGCAAGGGGTTTGCCTCCGCGAGATGAGTCGATAGCATCACCGTTACTATCGGTCAGCGTATAGTGGATGCTGACAACCTTGTTGTCAGCGACGAGCAGCGACATATGTTAAATAGCTTCTTAAATAACTTCGACGTTTTCAGCCTGTGGACCTTTTTGGCCCTGGCCTTCAGTAAAGGTTACTTTCTGACCTTCTTGTAATGTTCGGAAACCGTCACCTGTAATCTTACTAAAGTGAACAAATAAATCGGAGCCTCCTTCGCGGGAGATAAAACCATAACCTTTACTTTCGTTGAACCACTTGACGGTTCCTTCGAGTTTTTCTGACATAGTATATAAAGCCTTTCAGTCTAAATGTGTCCTAGCGGACGGTGTTACCGGTACGGGGACGGTCATATAGTAGTAAACATGGAGGGGGTAAGTAGTAGTTTCAAACTAATCTTGCCTGGTCACTCATGAGATTACTTGTAATCCAACGCACATCATACCGAGTTTAGTGTTCTCGCCTTGAGATATCAACTGCCTAATGAATAAAATAAGCGCTAATTCAATCTTATTCTTGGTTAAGATCAAGAATCCATACAAATTGGGATACTGAAGGCTGGCGATCAGTCAAAAATGAGCAGCGCTGGTGGTTATCACGTAGGGCGGTTCTTCTGTCAGCTCTTATTGTTTGCCAGTGAAATGCTGTCATCAATCGTTGATATCGCCATTGAATCCAAAGTCGCGAATGGGGCGATTCTTGTGTGACAAAGAGCGGAAGTGTTTACTTACTAGCTAAAATGGTGTTGCTTCAGATTAAGCTCAGCGATGTAGGGGTGATAGTTAAAGGTGATAGTATAATTGGTTATAAAACATTCTTTTTTGATGGAGAAGCCAAATAGCGGTAACGAGAAAACTGATCGAGTGTTTGTCTTTGCGCACGGTGCGGGAGCACCGATGGACAGTGAGTTCATGGCGGCCGTTACTGAGCAAGTATGTATTCGAGGGGTGGCAGTTACACGCTTTGAGTTTCCCTATATGCAGGAACGTCGCAAAACCGGTAAAAAGCGTCTGCCAGATCGTGCCCCATTATTGGTCGAGTATTTTCAGGATGTGGTACGAGCATGTGGTGGTGGAGAACAAATTGTTGTTGGCGGTAAGTCAATGGGGGGGCGTATTGCCAGTATGTTGGCCGCCGAGGTCGATGTGCGGGGGTGTGTTTGTCTGGGCTATCCATTTCACCCACCTAATAAGCCTGAAACATTGCGTACCGGACATTTCGCGGATATCCAGTCGCCCGTGCTCATTATTCAGGGTGAGCGAGACCCTTTTGGGCAGTTGGATGAAGTGAATCGGCTGAATTTGCCAGATACTATGACAGTCGCTTGGTTACCTGACGGTGATCATGATTTTAAACCCAGAAAAAAGAGTGGTTATACGCAACAGCAACATATTCAACAGGCCGCGGATTGGATAGCTGAATTTGTTATTAACTGCGATAAAAAGATGTGATGGTTGCCGAGATCTTATCCAATGGTAATTGAGGGTTGATCTCGGCACCTGACAAGTTGGTATTGAGTGTAAATAAAGTAAGATAAGTAGATTACTCAATTTATTTACCACTCAAGTTTATAATGTAAAGACGTCAAACCCGGTTTGGTCCAATTTTTCTAGCGAGCCACTATTGGTTACCACGGCGGTGGAGTGTTGGTCCGTTGTCAAATAGGTTTCCGTAACACGTTTTAAGTCATCTAATGTGACTTTTAGTACACGCTGCCCGAATTCAAGTCGTTGCTGCGGTGTTCGGCCATAGAGATTACTATTAAAAGTTGTCTTGGCG
>JANQMK010000338.1 GCA_028280085.1 Pseudomonadales bacterium | reverse complement strand
AGCCCAGTATCGTGGTATTGCTGGGTCTTCAATCTTGGGGCTTAAGCGAGTAAATCCCAGTCGCTATGCTACCCTGCAACATCCAGGCGATGACTTTTCCTATGATATATTTTCTCAGGTCAGCAATGCTATTATCGCGCCCGGTAACATAGATCCGCTAGAAGGTTTAGTTATTGATACTGTTTTAGCTGCCGGAGAATCGCAGTCAGCCAACCGTATGGTGACTTATATTAATGCCGTCCATAAGACGACTCAATTATTTGACGGCTATTTTGTTCATAGCCGTACTGCCAACGTTGCACCGCTAACGTCGAATTCGCAAACCGTGGAAACACAGATGCCTTCGGTTGCCTTCATTCGAAATGATCTGGATGTTCCCGTTATGTTGCTCCAAACAGAAACTGATGTAGTCGTGCTAAACACTGCCGCACTACGACAAGACGATCATGACCAGTTTCGGCTATGGGAAATTGCCGGTGCTGGCCATGCTGACCTCTATGTCAGTTCATTGGGCTTTACTGATGTTGGTGACGATCCTCAGGTAGCAACTGTAGCCGAGGTGGCTTCACCAGTACCTGGTTTTATTGAATGTGGTAAACCCGTCAATTCAGGCCCACAGCACTTTGTTGCTAAAGCCGCCATTGCTGCCTTACAACGTTGGGTTATCACTGGGCAGGCTCCGCCGATCGCCGATAGAATTACATTAGCAGTCGACAGTCATGAAGGCGAAGGCAGTGACGACACAGGGTTTGCGCGTGATAATGTCGGTAATATACTAGGTGGTATTCGTACACCTTATGTAGATGTGCCTATTGCTAGGTTGGTAGGAGATGGGCAAAGCGGTGACGGTTTGTGCATATTGTTTGGTTCGACGGAATTGTTTGATGCAACGACTTTAGCCGAGCTGTATCCTAGTGTTAATGACTATATTGACAGGGTTAAACAATCGCTAGCAACAGCGGTAGCTGCAGGCTTTATCCTGGAAGCTGATATGCATTTGATTAGTGCTGCCGCGGAAGCAGTAGAACCGTGGTAGGTCTAGCTGGCAACGGATTATTGTTGTTTGTCAGCGTTGATCTCCAGTTAACTGCATTGACTATTTATGCGTTGAATAATTTTAGATTCTATAAAGCGTGTCTCAAGACACTAGCTGTAAACCCAGTGGTAGCGATTCACCAAATATACGTTGAGACTCTACTTCATCAAGCTCGCGGTAGTGATTAACCATGTCTAGCCAAACGGTAGGACACTTTGATTCAACAAGTTTCTCAGCGATTTGGTGTCGCCAATGATCGTCAATGTCTCGGCTTCTGTCCCCTGTCATACGGCACAACATCATGGCAGCGAAGGCCGCATTGGTTGTCGCCGTCCAGTCTACGGCAAGTAGGTTAGGCAACCAGTCATGTATGTACTTAACTGGCACTGTGTTGTGGGTGCTGCCATAAAATGGAATACGTGCGCCAAGTCTCGCTAAAGACCACCAGCTAGCTTCCGTATCTTGATTTAAGTGTAAACGCTCGAGTAGCCAATAACCCAGCTGAATCTTGGCTTCAAATGGCAAGTTTTCTAACGCACCAATTAACCTCACCATATCGCCGACGGATTTTCTCTTGCATTGTTGCTGTACTTTGCGATTGTTAAGTTGTTCTGGGTCGAGTAACGGTGCTATATCATCATAGATTGTTAATTGCTGATCTTCGTTGAGGCCCCCGGCAATACGCCGCCACAGGGTCCACCACTCAGCCCATTGCGAGGTTTCTTTCACATGTTGTAGCCCTTCTCGGTAGATCGGCCACACTTGTTCGATGGCCCATTCATCGGTGGGGTAACCGTAACCTGGGCGCAAGGTAAAACCGGCAAGATTACACCATACTCTTTCATGAACATCTGTGCGTCGGCGCCGTTTTTGACCTGTGTTTAGTGTTAAAAACAATTCACGTAACACAGGTAGCTGCCAATCATCGCGCGTACCGAGCAGTTTTTCTAAATCGCTACGTAAGGTTTTGATTGCCTTAGGGTCTGTTTGTTTTTTACTTTTACCGTAGGCTAAAGCAATCTTCTCAATGGCCTCGTCAAATTTTGGTGGTAACGGTACTTTAGTGATCGATTGGCTGTTAGCACGTTGGACCGTTTGAGTATCTTTACGAATTTCAAACTCTAAATTCCAACGCATGTTGGGTTCTGCTACATCGGCACAATTCAGTTGCAATGTGCCTACTGCTGTAAGTAGTGTAATAAGGTTAACTTTTACTAAATGTTGTCCATGGTCTTGGCTTTTTAATACTGCCACGAGAGGTGGCAAGTGAGTATAATGGTCGCCAATTAAATCGATGATGTCACCGCACCTAATATCATTGTCGGCAGGTGATGAAATCAAGTTAAAACTAACAGGTTGACCTACTTTGAGGGTAAATAAGCGGTCTTCTAGTAAGAATTCAACATTTTCTTCACTACCTTGTGGTAGCAAGCAGACTGCCTGTTGCGTTTGTTCTTTCTGAACATTATCGAGTAACAGAAAGTAATTTCTTGCCGCGCCCCCTCCAATTGTCATTTGATTACTTTGTTTGGCTTGGCCATAGGCCACAGCACCAAAAGCGACGGCAAGATCGGGATAGGCATTAGCAAGTTGTAAGACAGGCTTGCTCTGCCAATGGTTTAACAGTTCCGTCGTTCTATCTTTCACGAGTGAACTATTAAACACGCCACCATTAAGTAGCAGCGCTTGGGGGATAGCGATGTCGGATTCAGCAAGAGATAGCGCTTTGCGGCTTGCCACCTGATGTTGCAAAATGAAAGCTGCGATATGTTTACTGATAGCGGGATCAGCGGCGTAGGGCAGGCCAAACTCGACCACAGCGCGGCGCCGTTGCTTGGGTTGTTCATCTAAATTGGTTAGTGGAAAAAAGCCGTTGAGGGCAATATTTTGCACTTCGTCTTTGCTTAGCAGGCAACTTTTAGAACCACCGATTAGCCGGGCTCCCGCACCTAATACCGTAACTTTTGCCGTATCGGGCGCATTGTCTGACAGTAATAGTTCTTTTGCCAGTCGAGTCTGTTGTATGAGTTGTGACATACTAGCGGCATTAAGTTTTTTACCACCTTGGGTAATGCGCTGTTCGGCGATGTGGGCCAGTGCTAGATCTATGTTGTCACCCCCCAACATAAGGTGGTCGCCAACTCCAACTCTGTTCAATATGAGTTGATCGTTACTATCAATAGCGACACTAATAAGACTGAGATCAGTTGTTCCACCCCCGATATCGCTGATCAGAATAAGTTGAGTATCTTGTAGCATGGCTGTTGCCGTTGCTTTATTTCTGGCATACCAGTCATAACAGACGGCTTGTGGTTCTTCCAGTAACATGATACTTGGGAGTCCTGCCATGGCGGCGGCTGCAACTGTTAGCGCTCGGGCCGATTCGTCGAATGAGGCCGGGATAGTGATAATAATGACTTGTTTTTCTAATGGCGTGTCTTTGTGCTCGTGGTTCCATGCTTGGCGAACATAGTTTAGATAGCTCGCACTGGCGACTACAGGAGAAACTTTTTCCACATCATCTACCGCGGCCCAGGGCAATATGGGAGCATTGCGATCGACCTGCGTATGTGAGAGCCAGCTTTTGGCGCTTACTACTAGGCGGCCCTCCACTTTGGCACCTAACTCTCTTGCCCATTCACCAATGATAACGCGGTTTATTTCGCCTTTAACTGGCTCAGGTGTCCAGGGTAGTTGGATATCTCCGTCACTGATTTCACCAGCTGTCGGGTGATAGCGGAAAGAGGGTAATAGTGGCTTTTTAGCGACCGTACCTGGAGCAACAAGCTGCTCGATTTCAAAAATACGTGCCGGTTCGACCGGGTCGGCTGCATTGTTTAATAGGCTAGCATAGGCGACGACCGTATGGGTGGTACCAAGGTCAATACCGACGACAAAAGTTGCTTCCGTGTTGTTGTCTGGTTTTTGTTTAACTTGTGACATTATGTTCTTCTAGTCTTTAGGTTAAGTATTACCATAGCTACCACTAATAAACATCACTACCTGTGAAGGCGTTACGGCGGTCGAGTACTACATTCTGTCCTAACGCCGTTTGCCATTAAGCAGGCTGCCAACCCAAGTTGTTCTTACCAACCAATGATAGCTTACTAACAATACCACACAAGTCAGTGTATTTATCAGGATAAACTTGATTAGCCAGTGAAGTGATAGGTCTGCAAAAAATGTTTGCAAAGCGATAACCACAGTAAAATGAAGTATATACATCCAATAGGAGGCGTCAGCTAGATATCGAATATAAGCATTCTTATGTGAAAAAAAACGCATGCCTGCGCCAATAAAGGCACAGGTCCAGGATGTCAAGGCTACAGCGTAGCAACAGGCATAAATGAATTTACTTTTGTTGTCAGTAACGGGCAGGTAGTTCGATTCTAACCCCGCTAAACTAAGGCAGATAACTACCATGATGGTGCCCAGCAGCAGGTTAAACAGCCACTTTTTTTTAAGTACCAGCAACAAGCTTCTTTGTCGATCAAACAGCCACCCTAGGCAAAAAATAAAAAAGTATATTAGTAGGGAGTACCATAACGGAATGAGCGACTGATCAGGTGTGGGTATGCCTCCCCACCAGGCCCAATTGGGAATGGCATAAAGCATAATAGCAATCGGCATAGCTGCGATGATTGGCCCAAATGTTGAGTAAGTCGCTTTGCTGATTGATTTGTCGAGCCAGAACCGCAGCGGGATGAGCTTATCCAGGTTGGATAAAAGCGCCCGTAATGTTAGCGCGAGTAAATAGAGCCAGGCAAGAATATAAAGAAACCATAGGTGGGTAAGAGGAAAGCTAGCCACGGTATCGTCAGGTTTGGGGGTAGGGGGTAGTTGACCATTGTAGAGCTTGTAACTTGCCCATAGGATAATACCGCTAATGCTGCTAATGCACACTGGCCAGAACAATAGTAGCGGTAGAACAATACGCTTAGTGCGATCCCTTAAAAAATGAATAATACCATTGCGGTGCAGAGCTAGATGGCCAAAAAAACCCGCAACAAAAAAAAATGTTGCCATGCGAAAAACATGAATAGCATAAAATAATATGTCCAATTCCTGACTAGGCTTGCTGTCAACGATGGGCCAGCCTTGTTCTATATAGCCGGCTTGGAATGAAATTGTGCTGTGGAGAACAATACCAAGTAGCAGGGCAAAGCTTCGAATAGCGTCCAGCGCGTGTATTCGGTCGAGCTTGAACTCAGATGTAATTGGGCTAGGGTTCTTGGCGACCGATTGGACCATGCCTTTTCTTCACTGCCTTCTTTCACTTCGTGATACGCAATATGAACTCACAATCTGTTAATGTTTTCGCTTAATCAGATTAACTCATCATTTTTGTGAGTTGTTGTGTCGATTGCGCACATCAAATTCAACCTGCCAAGGGGGACTGCCGTCTCTAGGAATAGTTTCAAGCCGTAAAGTGCCTATTTC
>JANQMK010000330.1 GCA_028280085.1 Pseudomonadales bacterium | reverse complement strand
GCTTGAGTTGGATAGCGTAAACGGCGCAGAAGAACTGCATTTGCGCTTTCAGAACTCTTTCTCTTATTCAAGTTATGACGCGGGATATGTGCAAATTTCCTTATGGGATGAGCTTGATAGTGTCTGGTCTGAATGGGAAACAGTTGGCCAGCCTATTGTCGATTACTCAGGTTGGTCACTGAAAGATGTTGATTTAACAGCTTATGCGGGAGAAACAGTGCGTATTGCCTTTTATCACACGGCTAATCGACCCGCCGGTACGGGTGTTAATGAGAGCTTAGGCTGGTATATAGATGCGATTGAAATTGTGAAAAAAGCGCCAGCCTTTAGCGGAAGCTTTGAAGACGGTTGGTCTGATTGGGGTACGGACCGAGGAGTCTGGCAAGTGGGAGAAGCAGATATCGGTTGTTATGAAGGAACTCAATGTGCGGGTACTAACCTGAGTGGCAATTACGGTGCTTATACCGATAGCCGGCTGGTGAGCGCGACGGTTGAACTAGATGATGTCAGTGGACCAGAAGAAATTCATTTGCGTTTTCAGCATTATTTTAGTTTTTCCTCTTATGACTTTGGTTATGTTCAAGTGAGTGAATGGGATGCTGTATCCGGAGTCTGGCAAGAGTGGGTAACAATGGGCGATGCAGTCAGTGGCAGTTCTACCTGGTCGTTAAAAGATGTTGATTTGACAAGTTATGCGGGAAAAACAGTGCGTATTGCTTTTTATCACACGGCTAATCGACCTGCCGGCACGGGGGTTAATGAAAGTTTAGGCTGGTATATAGACAGTATCAATATTGTCAAATTTTAGCATTTAACTCACTGAAGCATCAGGTTTATATCGGTGGTGTAAGCCGTCAGCTCTGCTGACGGCTTGATGTTGCACGGTGTTGCATGTTTGGAATACATTGCCAAATATAAACCCCTTCAGATCCTTCCTTACATACCTTAACAGGACTTATGAATTTCGAGGACCAACATGCTTGCTAAAGGTGTTGGTCTGTCAAATTTGGGGGGCGGGGAGCCCTTTCAGGTTGTACCTTAAATAATTCCTCTAATCATTTAATCCTTCTAGTTATAAATATCCCGTATTTTTTCTGCTAAGCCACTTAATGGCCATTACCGGCACCGCTATTTTCTGCTCTACCTCCTTTTGATTATTCATCGCATCATTTGCATAGCTAAATGGCATAATTGTCATTAATGTCATACTTGACATTAATGACAATTTAACACATATTATCTGTACGATAATTGATCTAAATGAGTTGGATAACGTGTGACAAACGGTAACGAACAATGCCTTAAAGGCGGGAGGTTTTTGGCAGTGAAATCAAATACTTGGTGTTTTCGAATAGCGTCCTGGAAACAATGGCCAGCATTATCGGCCGTTGCAATTAAATCAGTATGCACCCTGCGATGGCAGCGGCTAACGAAAGTAATTTCAGTAAGTGTCATGGCCGTATTATGGTGTTGCCTCACTGCATTTTCTTATGCCAATAGCGATAGCTTACCTCCCTTAAAGCTTTATATTGACGCTGATCGGACGGGAACAAGTGCTTCTGGTATTGCTATAGAGCAAGGTATCCGTACTGCTTTGCAAGAGGTGGGTAATAGATTGGGAGGTTATCCAGTAGAGATAGCCATTCGAGATCACCGCGGTAGTTCGTTACGCAGCCGTATGCATTTAGAAGAGTACTTAACTGACTCACGAGCATTGGTAGTATTTGCGGGCCTTCATTCACCACCGTTATTGGCCCACAAAAATTTTATTAATACAAATCAAATACTGATATTAGATCCGTGGGCTGCCGCTGGTCCCATCACCCGTCCGGCATCTGGCCCAAATTGGATTTTTCGGCTATCGGTTGACGATACGAAAGCTGGCAGAGTAATTGCGAATACGGCGATAAAAGCAGAAGGCTTCCGTAAGCCGTACCTTTTACTAGAGGAAACAGGTTGGGGTAAATCAAATTTAAAAACCATGAC
Organism: Pseudomonadales bacterium; assembly: GCA_028280085.1. Taxonomy (GTDB): domain Bacteria; phylum Pseudomonadota; class Gammaproteobacteria; order Pseudomonadales; family JANQMK01; genus JANQMK01. The sequence goes on along the minus strand of JANQMK010000330.1, from coordinate 4,415 downwards.
AGGTGCGCTGAAAGACATGGCAGTTCAGCCAGCGGGAACACAGTGGTTCAATTGGAGTTTAGGCGAAAATGCGGCACGTATTAAGCTCCGGCAAATTTATCAAAGTGGTGCGGATGTTATTTTTCTGGTGGCTAATGCACCAGAGGGAAAAACCTTTGCTAAAGCGATGTTGCAATTACCAGTAGCTGAACGCTTACCAATTCGTAGTCATTGGGGAATTACTGGCGGTGATTTTCCCGAAGTAATCACTGCCGATCAGCGTAAAGAGCTAGATTTAGCATTTATTCAAACTCGATTTTCATTCATTAATCATGGCGATGAGCCGTTTGCGCAACACGTTTTTCGTCAAGCGCAAGAGTTATTTCCTACATTAATCAAACGCCGAGAAGATCTACGCGCACCCACCGGTTTTATTCATGCCTATGATTTAACTCGTCTACTTATTGCGGCGGTAGCGCAAGTTGAGTTAACCGGTGAGTTAAGACTAGACCGTCAACGGGTACACGCTGCATTAGAAAATTTGCAGCAGCCCGTTGAGGGTTTAATTAAAACATACCGGCGGCCATTTCAGCCTTATACTAATAGCTTGCTTGACGCGCATGAAGCGTTAGATGAAGCGGATTTGGTTATGGGTTATTACGGTGACAACAATGAAATTATTCTACGGGTACCTTAACAAATGAGTGCTTCATCTACTAAAAAACATGGAGACCTGGTCGGACGCGATGATACAGGCGATAAATCAAAAAAGCTTGTATCTATTTCTCAGGCACTATCCTGGTTTGTCGTAGTGAATATCCTGGTACTTGGCATATTAATTACTGGACTGATGACACTGAGGATTGATAAAGCAGTAAGACAAAGTCAACAAAAGCATGTGTCCAGTCAAATGCAAGTACTCAAAGAACAGTTTACTGGCTATCTTCGAGATCGTCAGCAGATGCTAAGTGATCATGCCAGTTTTCCTATTTTGGTACAAGGGCTTATGCAACCAGAAGCAAATCAGGGCGTTGTCAAAGATTTTATGATGGACTTGAATTTTCTAGGTCAAGCATACCAAGAGGTATTATTAGATTTTCGCGGACAACCCTTGGTGAAAACTCGCGAATATCCGATGTTTGATTACAAGTATGAAACATGGCTGCATGGGTTGATGAAGGGAAAAATTAATCAATATATAGGGGTTAGCAGCATCAATGGTGAGTACTATTGGCGGATAGCACAACCGGTGTATTTCAATGGTTTACCTGAAGGCGTACTGGTAATAGAAATTCCATTAGTGGAGTTGGCAGAGCAGCTTAATTTATCCCATAACTTGCGCGGCATAGCTCTGGAAATTTTCTGGCAGGGAAAAGTAGTACAAACAATTGGTACTATAAAATCAAATTATAGCGTTGAATTACATGAGCCGCTGACAGGATCTACGCTGCGTTTTTACATTGATAACCGTGCGGCTTTGGCGGCGCGCAACCAATTAATCACCGAAACGGTGTTACTAATACTTGCAGTGGCATTTATTATGGTGAAGTTATCCATTAGCTTGGGTAAGCACCAGTTCGTTTATCCCATCAAAGGTTTACAACAGTTTAGTCGAACGCTAGCCGCTGGTTCATCTGATTGCCATATTCCTGATGGACAACGAGTGCGTGAATTTGAACAGCTGGCACAAGATTTTAATCATATGGCAAACCGTGTCCGAAAACGTGAAGATGCGCTACGTCGAAATCGAGATGAGTTAGAAAAGGTTAATAGAGAACTAAAAAACAGTCAAAATCAGTTAGCGCAATCAGAAAAGATGGCATCGTTGGGTATTTTGGCTGCCGGTGTAGCACATGAAATTAATAATCCAATTAGCTTTATCAAGAGTAACAGCACTACTCTAATGGAGTACATGGAAGAACTGCTGCCGCTATTAAGAGAGTATTTAACACTTGCTAGAACATCGTCAGATGTTAATTCAGCACTGTTCGAAAAAATTACCCAACATATTGACGAAAACGACTTATTATTTATGCTCGATGATATAGAACCTATGTTGTCGGATACTATTGATGGTACTAACCGTGTGTTAGACATTGTTGCAGGGTTAAAAAACTTTGTGCGGGCAGATACCGCTGAGATGAACATATTCGATATCAACGACTGTATCGATTCGACATTGAAGGTCGTGTGGAATGAACTGAAATATAAATGCGACGTAAAAAAAATGTTGGGTCAAGTACCGCAGATATCGGGTAATCAAGGAGAAATTAACCAGGTTGTGATGAACCTGTTGGTCAATGCTGCCCATGCTATTACCGATAAAGGCGAAATTCGTATTCATACTGGTTATAAGAGTAACAGGGTGTTTATGGAAATTTCGGACACAGGAAAAGGTATTCCAGAGGAAGATATGGATAAGCTGTTCACACCTTTTTTTACCACCAAACCGGTGGGCGCTGGCACTGGGCTGGGGCTATCTATTAGTCACGGTATTATCGAGAAACATGGCGGCGAGATTAAGGTTATCAGTAAAGTGGGGAAGGGTACCCGATTTACTGTTTGGTTGCCTGCTAGTTCGAATAAAGTAGATATATTGAAAACGGATAAACAACTTGCTAGTTAGCTGGAGGACAAAGATGAACACTGCATTAGCACAATGTATAGATCAACCGTCGCAACAATTTAATTTGAATCATATGCCGGTAGAGTTGTTGCTGGTTGATGATGAGGAAGCTGTTTTGAATGCATTAAGGCGTGTGCTTCGTCTGCCTAATTATACGATAGCAGTTGCTACTAGTGGCCAGCAAGCGTTGTCAATGTTAGAAAAAAAGGAATTTCATATTGTTATTTCTGATATGCGTATGCCGGGTATGTCTGGCAGTGAATTGTTGGTAAAAGTGGCTAACCGTTGGCCTCGTACGGTACGTATAGTTCTTACAGGATATGCTGATATCACCGATACTCAGCATGTCGTCAGGGAAGGTCATATTTTTCGCTATCTGTGTAAACCTTGGGATCAAACAGAGTTGCGCGACACTGTAAAAGAGGCGGCGCTGTTGCGCTTTAATGTTGGCTAAGCGGAACTATTAATTAAACATACGTGTGCTAGTCGTTATTCGTTCAATCTATCTAATCGGTAAATCAGTTACGAATATGCATAAATTTTGTAAATTGGTGTAAGAGGTATCTAGATGTTATATCAGTTGTGTAAGAAAAAAATCTCATTATCGGCCTTGATGCTTTTGGCTTTATTGCTTTGGCTGGTGCCGCATTTTCAAAGTTTCGCTGGTGAGAAAAAAAATAGCGCCAATGCCAAAGTGTCCCTGGCCTACTATCTTGATGAACGTAAATTTAATACGGCGGCATTTACCATTGCTTCAGGTAGAACTTTCTACGGCTTTTCCTTCTGGGGGTTTACTGATTGGCATGGTGATCATGAGGGGAGCCGTGATACAACGATGACGCGTTCCTTTTCTGAATATCGACTTACCCACGGGGGAATTGGAAATTGGTTAAATATAAATGGCCTGGCTGCACAGTTAGAGTGGAACACGTTTACGCCTGGTGGTAATGACTTGATGCGTTTAGGTGTCACTTATAAACATCAGTTGGGACTTCCCTGGTTAGATCAGAAAAAGGGTTGGCTACAGTGGCGAGTGTTCCCGTATGAGACTGATGGCAACGGTAGTCAGATAAGCCTAATCTATAATATACCCATCAACGCAAGATTGAGTCTTACAGGGTTCGCTGATTACAATGTTATAGAAGATGCTGACAATCGTTGGATTGTAGAGCCGCAACTTAATGTTAAGTTGGCAGATAGGATTTCTCTGTTATTGGAGCTACGTTATAATGAATTTGAAGATGCTAACCCCAACTTAGATGGTTTTGCCCCCGCATTAGGTTTGCATATACAGCTTTAATGCGGCCATTAACTATTTGGGCTTTTTTGTGAGATGCTGGCGAGTGGTACTTTCTTTTGACTATTAGCTTTTAATATTGGTGCTTAATATTTTAGCGTTTAAGAAACTACCGCTAGCGATCTCAATAAAATAATAAGATATTGCAAAAAAATAACGACAGAATAATTACCACGCTGGGATTTAACCGACGATATTGCACAATCAGTTTCGCCAACCGCCAAATACCGGTTGGCGCTACAATTGCCATTATTTGATCAAGACAGTGCAGCTAGGTTTAGCGGTTGATTTCAACCACTTGCTAACGTAGAATGGCGCCTCGCTGTCTGCAGAGGACAGCAATAACTCTTTGAAATTTAAACGCTTTACCGACGTTTAAAGACTGGGAAAATGAGACCGAGCGTTCTCACAATCTAGTTTATAGAGCAGGCCTCCCTGCCCGGGTGGTGGAATTGGTAGACACAGGGGACTTAAAATCCCCCGACCTAAACAGTCGTGCCGGTTCAAGTCCGG
>JANQMK010000245.1 GCA_028280085.1 Pseudomonadales bacterium | reverse complement strand
CTAAGCTACGAGACTGCGCTAAACAGCCACAAAATAATCAGATCAGTTACCGACATGGTCAGCGCTATAGTCTGCAATGGCAAATTGTATCTCCCGTTGTTGCCAATGGCTCGTTGCCTTGGAAAGCGCAAGGTGTGTATTTAATTACTGGCGGTGCAGGTGGTTTGGGCTTGTTATTTGCGATGGAAATTGCCAAGCGAACGGATCAAGTCACATTGGTATTGACCGGTAGATCATCACTAGCAGAGATAGCAAGGGCTGCGACCAAACAGTGGCGAGCACTGGAGCAAGAAGGCGCTACGGTGGTTTATCGGCAAGTAGACGTTAGTGACAAGGCTGCGGTGCAAAAACTTATACAGACTGTTGAGCGTGAGTTTGGCGCCCTTAATGGCATCATTCACAGTGCCGGTGTTGTTAATGACAACTTGATTGTCAATAAAACCAGTAGTGAATTAGACCGAGTATTAGCGCCAAAAGTACTGGGTGTTATCAATTTGGATGAGGCGAGCCAAACGATCCCATTAGACTTTTTTGTAGCATTTTCCTCTATTGCCGGCGCTTTGGGTAATGCCGGTCAGAGTGATTATGCCGTGGCTAATGCTTTTATGGATAACTATATGGTGTATCGCCAGCAGCTAGTGGCAAGGCAACAACGACACGGCCAAAGTGTATCGCTGAATTGGCCATTGTGGCGTGACGGTGGAATGTCGGTAGATAAAGCTACTGAACAAGTCATAAAGCAGCGTACCGGCATGTCGGCATTGGAAACAGAGCAAGGTTTACAGGCATTCTATACCGCACTGTCATTGGCTGAGTCACAGCTAATGGTACTGTCAGGTGATCGCCAGAAAATGGAACGCAAATTATTAGCTGCGAACGACATTGATTCCAATACGCTAAAGCCGGATCAAGTCTCACCTGTTAGTGTTAAACGCCATGAAGCACAGCAAGTAACGCCTATTAATACGAGTAGTGATAATGGACGGCAGTTACAAGAGCGTTTAATCGAGGTATTGGTAGAAAGCGTGTCCAGTATACTACATGTCAATATCGCAGATATTGATGCCGATGAGGAATTGAGTGCGCTTGGTTTTGATTCTGTTTCATTAACAGAGTTTGGCCAGCAGCTAAATAATAAGTATTTACTGGAGCTTTCGCCGACGATTTTCTTTGAGCGGCCGACGCTTGCAAGCTTGGCGGACTACTTGGCGGCAGAGCATGCTGCTTATTTTAGCGAGCAATTTAATTTGTCTGGGGCTAATGGCGCGGCATCGGAGTCGGGTGTATCAGAAGCGAGCGAAACGGGATTGAATGACTTTTCCGGAGATGATTTCAATGGAGACTTGTCGCCGTATAAGGCAATAGGCGGCGGTACCCGTTTGACTGCGGTCAGGGCGAAAGGTCGTTTGTCTCGAACAGAGCCGATTGCCACGCCGACGGCTCATGTTTCAGCGCCGGTCGCCATTGTGGGGATGAGTGGTTGTTTTCCCATGGCACAAGATGTTGATGAATATTGGCAAAATATAGTTTCCGGCAAGCATTGTATTAGTAACTTACCACAAGCACGTCGATTGAATGATTCCTCTGTACTAGTCGATGAGATTGGTGGATTCATTGCGGGCATTAATGAATTTGATTCGTTGTTTTTTGGTATTGCCCCCCGTGAAGCTACGCTGATGGACCCGCAGCAAAGACTGTTGATAACAACGGTATGGAGTGCGATCGAAAATGCCGGTTACACGATTGCACAGTTTAGCAAAAACCCCACTGGCGTATTTATAGCGGCGGTGCCTCCCGATTTAGGTAATCTTGACAATGGTCTTGATAATGGTGATGAAGACTTGGGGTTGGCCCTATTGGGGCACTCTGGTTACATTACAGTGAATCGGATATCGCATATCTTTAATCTACAGGGGAGAAGTGAAGCGGTAGAGACCTCTTGTCCTGGTGTGTTCGTAGCCCTTAATAGTGCGGTTAAAGCTATTCGAAGTGGTGAATGTCAACAAGCGGTTGTTGGTGCCAGTAATTTACTGACTCATCCCGGATTGACCAAGGCGTTTGCACATTTGGATTCCATTAGTACGAGCGGTGAATCTAGGACCTTTGCCGATAATGCTGACGGTTATGTCAGAAGTGAATGTGTCGGCGCTATTGTACTAAAACCATTGAGTGTCGCGGAGGAACAACATGATTATATCTATGGCCTGATTCGGGGTACTAGCGTTTATCATGCTGGTAAAGGTATGTCGTTAACAGCACCCAATGGCACAGGTATAAAGCACGCGACTGTGCAAGCTTATCGCGATGCCGGTGTTGCTCCGCAGACCATCCAGTACATAGAGGCTCATGGTATTGCTTCGCCGTTAGGGGATGCGGTAGAAATCGATGCATTGAAAGCTGCTCATATTGAGTTAGCCAAGCAGAGCGGTCACGATGTCCAAAATGGTTACAGTGTGCAAGAAGATAACAATGTTGAAGGCTGTTATAACGTTCAAGACTGTTATGGGGTTCAAGACTGTTATAACGCTCAAGACTGCTACATCGGCGCCGTAAAACCCAATATCGGTAATGTTGAGATGGCTTCGGGCATAGCCGCTTTAATTAAAGTTATTCAAGCCATGCGAGCGAAAGTTATTCCAGGTATTAGGGACCTGGGTAAGCATGAGTTGAACAAAAATATTGTGCTAGATAATACGCGATTTAAGCTTGCTGAGCATAATCTCTCTTGGCCGAGCAATATCAATGTTGATGGCAGGCCATGTCCACGCCGAGCGAGTTTAAATAGCTACGGTTATGGTGGTTTAAATGCACATGTTGTAGTAGAGGAATACCAGATCAGGCAGCAACATGGGTTGACATCCGCCGAGCGTCGACAAGTATTTACGTTATCGGCTAAGTCTTTACCTCACCTACGTGCCCTCATGCTGGCTACGCGGGACTATATTGAGCACAATCCAGAATTAACGCTAGAAAATCTATCATATACCTTGCTCATGGGTAGAGAGGCGATGAGTCATCGATTTGCCTTTGTTGCGAGCGACAGGCAGCAATTGTTGCATTGTTTAGCCGCTGATTTGTCAGTCGTTGACGCAGAAGGTGTTGTGAATCTAGCTGAAAACATCTACTACGGATATGTGCAAAAACCGACATCACAGGTCAGAAAGACGGAATCAGATGCGGTTTTGGCAAGTATGGATGAGGCCATTAGCAGCGGCGATTACTCTACGCTTATTGCTAAGTGGGTGGCAGGTCATGGGATAGCATGGAACCGACTATCTTGGTCGAAACAGGCGCAGCGAGTACCGTTAAACGGCTATTTTGCTGCAGCTAGTCGTCTGACTTCTCAGGTAGAAACTGACGCAGTACAGTCCAATAATAGCGAGCCGACAGATTTCAACCGTTACTTTAAATATAAGCTGTCGCAGGTCTTGGGTGTATCGACAGATCAGTTAGATGATAAAAGCCAATTAATCGACCTGGGTTTTAGCTCGTTGATTGCCGTGACGCTAAAGACATTACTTGATCGGGAACTAGATACCGATCTACCAACGAGTTTGTTTAATCAGTATCAAACTGTCGACGAGCTGTTTGATGCATTGGCGGATTTGATAGATAGCGATACCTTGCCGACTATACACGATCAATCATCTTCGGCATCGGAAAGTGGCCAAGATAACGAAGTCCTATCGATTGATCGGGAGCATCGGTATGACGAATTTCCCTTAAGTGAAATGCAGGAATCCTTTTTGATGTCACGCCGCCTGTCATACGGCCAAGATAAGTGTGGCTGTCATCTCTATTTTGAATTTCAAACTCAACAGCTCGATATCTATCGTTTTAAGCGCTCATGGCAGCAATTAGTTGAACGTCACGACATGCTGCGAGCGGTTATCTTATCTAATGGGCGTCAGAAAATTCAGCCTACCGCACCCAACTATGTTATCAAAGTCACTGATGCGAGGTCGAAGTCGGCACATGAGCAAGCCGAAATAAGACAAAAGTTGCGGCAGGATATGTCACATCGAATTTATGAAGTGGATAAGTGGCCGTTATTTGATATTCGAGTGGTAGTCTGCTCTGAGCGAGATTATTTTATTTACTTTAGCATTGATGAACTGATTGCCGACGGGCTCAGTGTGAATTTATTACTGCAACAGTGGCAGGCGCTTTATGACGATCCACAAAGCTTATTACCAGAGCTAACCCTATCCTACAGGGATTATATTGTCTTCTCTCAAGCGTCGGCGAATACTAAACTCTATCAACGCGATTTGGCGTACTGGATGGAAAAGTTTGCCACGCCAGATAAGCGCGCACTATTTAATGATAGTAACGGCTTTTATCCGGGAGCCCAAATTTGCTCGCACCAACGAACTCGGCTGGTGGGGGAACTTGATGACATTATGTGGGCGGCACTAAAAAGCCGAGCGGCGAGGCTAAAAGTTTCACCCACGGCGCTATTGTTAGGGTGTTTTAATCAGGTGCTCCAATCTTGGAACTATCATGATGAATTTCTAATTGTTTTAACACTACTAAATCGAAATCCGATTCACCCTGATATTCAGCAAGTGGTTGGCTGTTTTATATCTACCTTACTGTTCGCGGTAACTCATAATGAGGCGCATTCGCTTGATACCGCTATCCAACAAACGCAGCAACAACTATGGCAGGACATCGACCACAGTCATATTAGCGGTATCGGCTTGATGCGAGAGCTAAGGTCACAGGGTATTATTTCTGGAGATTTTACCACCCATATTGTGTTTACATCGCTATTAAATTTGGACGGTTTGGCTGACAATGCTCCTGTTGTCGAAAATAAATTTATTGAACACAGTTGCTACGCTGTAAGCCAAACGCCACAGGTTTTCTTAGACCACCAAGTGCGAGAAGAAAACGGTTATCTTGTCTTTAGCTGGGATGTAGTTGAAGACTATTTTGGTGCGTCTCTTATTCAAGAGATGTTTAGTGACTATATACTGTTACTCGAAACATTAGCCTCAACTGAGGGTGATGTTGAGACCAGCGTGAGAATGCAGGATATTGTCGCCGCTGAAGTCAATGAGCCAATGACGTCATTACCTGAAGAGATGGTGCTTATTAATAGGCCTGCCGAGAGGTATCAACCTTTTCCTCAGACGCCTCAACAATTGGCTTACGCATCAGGTCGTAGTGCGTTGATGCCGAATGGCGGTACCAATTGCTCCTACTATCAAGAAATAGATGTTACTGACCTAGATATCGATAGGTTGCAAAGTGCTTGGCGAAAAGTTGTGGCTCTACATGACATGCTACGGGTGGTGGTTGCTAATGATGGTACGCAGCGACTGATAAGTAATCCCTCGGAATATGAATTTACTATTAATGATCTGTCTAATTTGGATCTTCATCTGGCAGAGCGGCAGCTTGATGAGATTAAGCAAAGCATGATTAAACGGGTTTTTGCGCTAAATGAGTGGCCTTTTTTCGATGTGCAAGTTTCAACAATTAGTGAACAACGTGCGCGTATACATTTTAGTATCGATTTAATTATTGCTGATGCCAAAAGTATTATCACCTTGCTCACACAATGGTTTCGTTTTTATCAGCAGCCTAGTGCACGAGAAGAGATACCGACTTTATCATTTCGCGACTATGTTGTTTCACTAGATGAATATGTCAAGAGCGAAGCCGCTCAAATCAGTCATCAGTATTGGCAAGAAAAATTCTTATGCATCCCTTCGGGTCCTGAGTTGCCTGGACGATTGGACATTGATACCGATCAAACCAATGAGCATTGTCGACCGAACGCCTCCATTAACAACTGGAAATTCATCAAACAGCAGGCGAGCTCGATAGGCATTGCGCCCAGCAGTGTGTTGTTAGCCGTTTACGCGGAAGTGATACTGGCGTGGAATGCCAATCGTCCTTTTACTATTGTCGCGCCACTATGGGAAAGGCTGCCACTACATCAACATATCAATGATCTGGTTGGCGATTTTACCTCGATGTGTTGGCTTGAGGTTAATTCGAGTATTGCAACGTTTGAACAGAAAGCGATTAACATCCAGCGGCATCTCGATAGTGATTTAGCGCAAGGGGCTGTCAGTGGTCTAACGGCGTTAAGGAAAGTAATGCTACGTAAGAGCCAGCAGCGGCCGTTGAAATTCCCCGTGGTTTTTACTGGGTTGTCAGGCTCAGTGCCCCATGCCGTGATTCCAGCAGGATTTCTGCTGGGGCAGTCAATGACGAAGACGGCTCAGGTCAGCTTAGACAATATTAGTTATGAGGATGACGATCAGTTGCATCTCAGTTGGGATGTTTTGTTGTCGGCTTATCCTGAAGAATTGGTGACATCTATGTTTCGAGGTTATCAGGCAGTCTTAACCCATTTGTCTGAAAGCGAAACAGCTTGGCTGCAAACTGATTTTCAGCAACTTATTAATGCCGAGCCAGAGAAGTACCTTGCTCAAAACCATGATGCTCAAAACCATAATATGCAAAATCATGATGTTCAAAACAGTGGTGATGGCCAACTGACTGGGTCAGACGCTGTTAACCAAGGTGATGCTGATAGTCACCATGCAGCTGAAGTAGAGGAGTTGTAATCATGAAGGTAGAAATTGGACGACCCAAAGCTGCTAATACTGCAAAAAAGACTAGCGAGACCAGAACTGAGGCAAAGAATAGCGATGCTAGTTTGCTACCTAAAGTGGCCTCTTGCACAGGGGCGACGTACTGTCCAGCGACTTGGAATGATACCGATAGGACTTTTCCTTTAGCGTTGTGTTTGCATGAACTGTTTGAGCAACAAGTTATCAAAGATCCTACCGCAGTAGCGGTGCGTTTTGCCGGTAAGTCACTGAGCTATGGCGAGCTGAATGCCGCGGCCAATTACTATGCGGAAGAACTGCGTCTACTTGGCGTAGGACCAGCGGAGCGCGTAGCGGTATTAATTGATCGCTCATTCGAGATGGTGATTGCGTTGCTGGCAATACTGAAATCCGGTGCGGCCTATTTGCCACTTGATCCGCAAAACCCGGCTGCGCGTTTACAGTTTGTCTTGGACGATGCCAGTGTCGTGGCCGTGCTAACAGAGAAAAAGTATGAATCATTGTTGGCGTCGTTTGATAATACGGTGATGTGTGTTGAGGCTGAGCGGAATGTCGCTAATGAGCGTCGGTTGGCTAAGTTTGTGTCTCCGATCACGCCGGATCAGGTTGCTTACGTTATTTATACGTCTGGTTCCACCGGTCAGCCTAAGGGGTGCGCCGTATCACATAAAGCCATTTGTAACCGTTTGCATTGGATGCAGGCTGAATATGGTTTAACGTCTGACGATCGAGTATTACAAAAAACGCCAATTACATTTGATGTGTCGGTTTGGGAAGTTTTTTGGCCTTTGATTACAGGTGCGTGTTTGGTCCTGGCAAAACCTGAAGGACATAAAGATAGTATTTATCTTTCACAGTTGATTGAGATAGAGCAGGTGACAGTATGTCACTTTGTTCCATCAATGTTGTCGTTCTTTGTGCGGCAGACGGACCCTGCTGTATGTGCGTCGTTGCTCAAGGTATTTACCAGTGGTGAAGCGCTGCCTTACGATCTAATGTCAATGTTTTTACAACGCTATAGTGCGGAGTTACATAATCTTTATGGTCCCACTGAAGCTGCGGTGGATGTTACTTATTGGGCCTGTGAAGAACGTCCCGATAAAAAAGTGCCTATAGGCCGTCCCATCGCAAACATAAAAATGTATATCCTAGATGAAAGCTTACAGCCGTTACCGTTAGGAGAAGAAGGCGATCTGTATATTGGTGGCGTGGGGTTGGCTGAGGGCTATGTGAATCGACCAGAACTCACTGCAGAGCGGTTTATTGTTAATCCGTTTGATGAGAAAAAAAGTGGCAGATTATATAAGACTGGGGATAGGGCAAAATATCTTGATGACGGCAATATCGAGTATATAGGCCGTGCCGACTTTCAAGTTAAATTGCATGGCTTGCGGATTGAATTGGGAGAAATAGAAACACTACTGCGACAACATGAGGCGCTGGATGACGTCGTTGTTACCGTGCAGGAAGAACAAGGGGAAAAAAAGCTAATCGCGTACTTAACGACTGAAGCGCAAAAGCAGGTCGAAAGCAAGCAATTACGACAATACCTCGCCCAGTCTTTACCAAAATATATGGTACCTAATCGTTTTGTTTGGTTAGCGAGAATGCCGGTAACAGCTCACGGCAAGCTGGATAGACGAGCGTTGCCCTGGCCGATACAAGGCGATACCAAATTTGGTCAAATTAATGCTGCCGCAACCGAACAAGAGCAGAATCAAAATCAAAACGACGACAATTCTGGTCGTGCAGCTACTCAGGTGCACGCAATCCGGGTTACGCAGCCTGATTTATCAGAACTGATTTTGTTAGATAATATTAAAGCGATATTGGCAGTAGATGATCTCACACTTGATGAAGACTTATTTGATCGCGGCGCTAGCTCGCTCACGATGGTCCGTATTGCGGAAGCTATTGCTGAAAAATATGATGTGGTTATACCGGTTGATGTTTTCTTAGATCAACCTACGGTGGGGCAGCTATTTCACTATTTACAAAGTCAGTTAAGACAGACGAATAATGGCGATATGACGACATCTGCTTCACAAACTGACCATAGCTTGCAAT
>JANQMK010000238.1 GCA_028280085.1 Pseudomonadales bacterium | reverse complement strand
CAACGTACCTTAAGCCTTCTCGTCAATTATGACGAAGAATACTTCATCGTTACAGCTAGTAACAAAAACCCTCGCGGTAGCGGTTCCAGAGGTTACAACATTTCAGCATTTAATTTGAAACATTGGCTCAATAACATTCAACTTTCAACGTGGATGGAAGACTATCAATTTACTTTAGGTATTAATAACTACAGCCCGCAAACACCTTATGCTAAACAAATGATAGTTCGCCTCAATGAGGCTGATCTTGAGCTAACGCTCCAAATATCGCCTTCCGCCAACTTAATTTCAGAATACTTCACTTCGCCGTTACGCCTCATTCAATTGATTGGGCTGGCATTTAGTGTTCTGTTAGCTTGGTCAATTTATCTCTTTTCATCTTATCGTCGCTTATTTAAAAACTATCAGGACACCATTAAAAAGCTAGAACTTGAAGTAGAACTGCGAAAAAACGCAGATTATCAGACCACAAAATTCAATCATAAGATCAGCGAAAGCAACCAAAAGCTGGCAGATGCCAATCGAGAACTAGAATATGCCAATGAGAGTATAAACCGCTTTTTAGCTACAGCCAGCCATGAATTTCGCACACCACTCGGCGTCATAATTGGCTTTAGCCGACGAATCCAAAAACGGTATAACGAGTTAAGTCAACAAGAAATACAAGATCTTATACGAAAAATCATCAACGCATCGACTCACTTAAAAAACCTAACAACAGGTTTTGAAGTGATAAGTCAGCACGAGTTAGGCAACACTAATATCTCTGCTTCATCTATCTCAGTTAGCGAATTGCTGGATTCTGTCGCCACTATGATGGAACCAATAGCAGCAGACAACGACTTATCTTTAGTGATCGAAAAACCAGAAAAAGATTTTAAGCTTAATCAAGACGAAACTAAGTTAAAACAAATTCTCATTAACCTCGTCAATAATGCAATTAAATATACACCAAGCGGTCATGTTACTCTGACGGCAGTCGCTAAACAAAATGATCATACCGAGTTTAGCGTCACAGACACTGGCATTGGTATTAAATCAAGCGATAAACAAAAAATATTTGAAGAATTTTCCCGCGTACATGACAAAAATCAGATCGCAGCAGAAGGGGTTGGCCTAGGGCTTACCATTACAAAACACCTCGTTTATGTCCTAAATGGCAAAGTAGATGTGACAAGTAAAATGGATCAAGGTAGTACCTTCAGCGTTACTATCCCAACTAACTTTTCGGCAAAAGCAGCTAACTAGGTAAGCAGTACTGGCAGCGACCCTCGTTGTGAATAGGTATCAAAAAAAAGGCCATCTAAAAGATGGCCAAAGCATATGGCTTTTCAGCCCATGGAGTGTCAACTCAACAACAATGCATGCGTCAGTCTAAAATTAAATTGCCTTTACCCAAACTGTTTAAGTCTCTAGTCAACTAGCTGGCAACCGAAAAGCCAGGCCCCTACCACTTGTATTACTCCTACCTTGTACCGTTGTTCAATACTTAAAAATCAGGCCTATCTATCTAATTAGCCTATCTATCTAATTAATAGGTAGATACTGATACCATAGCTACTGCCAATCAATTAAAACGGCCAATACGCGTTTTTCAAGTAATAGGCCCATGCAAGTAACGCAGTCGCTTTGCTGTCAAAAGGCCCCGCTTCACGATCTCCACCATAGGTAAGAAACCAACCGAAATCTGTCACATATAAACTTTCATTAGTGTTTAGTTGCATTGTTTGAGCCCTCCTCGCTGGTAAAGTTCCCTAATGACGCGCCAGTTAGTGAATTAGAGGGACAATCTTTTCATTTGTTGCTGTGAAAATATCACAATAGAAGTAATACCATTTGCCTGCGGGACATTCCGCCTTGCCGTACAGTATTAGTATCACCGAACACAAAACAAACAATGGTACAAATGGGTATTTTGGTGTAGGTTAATGGGCGAAGCAGCGCAGTTATTTGGGCCAAGTTAATAAACAACCACAATTACTCGCTAGCGTGCATATCTTGCGGTGAACTACAACAATAAGATTATTAATTATACAGAAGGCTCAATAACCTATGTCCGAGTTTCAGTTTACCTCTCCTAACACCGTCGTCTGTGGTTCCGGTTCCAGCCGCAACCTAGCAACTATGTGTACCGATCTTGGTTTAAGCTCAGTGCTTATAGTCACCGACGCCCAGATTATGGCGCTAGGTTTACTCGACCCCGCCTTGGATAATCTCAAGTTAAACGGCATTACGACACATATTTATAGTGGTGTCGAAGAAGATCCCGCGGAACATATTGTCCATGCAGCAATAGATACCGCTAGTTCCATGTCTAGTGATGGTGTAATCGGATTCGGTGGCGGTAGCTCCATGGACATTGCCAAACTGGTGGCTTTTTTAGCTCACCCAACAACAACCCAAGGATTGTCAGATATCTACGGGGTCGGCAACGCTCAAGGCCAGCGGTTGCCGCTGATTCAAATACCTACCACCGCTGGTACCGGCTCAGAGGTGACGCCAATCGCCATCATTACCACAGGTGAAACCACAAAAATGGGCTCAGTATCACCTTTATTTCTTCCAGATATTGCGGTCCTTGACGCTGAACTTACTCTGCGTTTACCAACCAATATCACTGCGGCAACCGGCATAGATGCGATGGTTCACGCAATCGAAGCTTACACCAGTAAAATTAAGAAGAACCCCCTATCAGACATGTACAGTCGACAAGCTCTGACATTACTTTCAAGTAACATCCGTCAAGCTGTAAAGTGTGGCGATGACATATCAGCGAGAGAAAACATGTTGTTGGGCGCCATGCTTGCTGGACAGGCCTTTAGTAACGCGCCAGTAGCCGCGGTACATGCATTAGCCTATCCTCTAGGCGGCCACTTTCATATTCCCCATGGTTTAAGCAACTCTCTGGTGCTACCACAGGTCATGCAATATAACACCAGCCACTGTACATCACTTTATGCAGATATCGCCCCTATTATCATGCAAGATAAAGTATCAGGTGACGATCTAAGCATTTGTCAACAGTTAATTGATTATATTTCACATCTAATTGCTGATTTGGGTTTACCTACTCAGTTACGCCAAATGCAGATTTCGAAAGATCAACTACCACTATTGGCTAAAGATGCTATGTTACAACAACGATTACTCATCAATAACCCAAGAGAAGTAGACTATGCGGCTGCTCTTGATATTTACCAAGCAGCCTATTAATTACAACCTTTCGTATCTGTATTTAATGCTTAAAAAGCTACTCCTTGACGTGCTTGCAAAACAGGGCAAAATGGTCGAAAAAGTGGACGAATCTCTTGCGAGATTTTTACCCCAGATTGCCATACATATCTGCCGTACATAGCCCGCACGGAATAGCTTGTTAGTTTTACCTTGAGAAAATAAACATGACAAAAGAAACTATAGAAACACGCGACAATTATTTCACATTTTATCCCATCACCACACGCTGGATGGACAACGATATTTATGGTCACGTTAATAATGTCACCTACTATTCCTATTTTGATACCGCTGCTAACAATTACCTCATTCACGAAGGAGGCCTGTCCATAGCAGATGCATCAATCATCGGGGTAGTCGTCAGTTCTACTTGTAACTACAATAGTTCAATCACATATCCAGACCAAATTGAAGCGGGCCTACGAGTAGATCGTCTGGGAAACAGCTCAGTACAATACGGTATCGCTATCTTTAAAAAAGGTTGCATACAGGCTGCGGCTCAAGGTCATTTCGTGCATGTGTTTGTGGAACGAGATAGTAACCGCCCCGTGCCGATACCAGACGACATTCGACTCGCATTAACAAAGATCACTACATCTTAGCAATTTTTATTAAAAAATGCGCACCTTTATGGTGCGATATCAATCCTGGGAATTTCTTACTATAGACATGTGCTAACGTATTAAAGAAGCAAATATGATAAGCCACATATACTCCAGGCGCTCCTCCTTCTGGCCCATTTCTTAGTGCCGTTACTCATTAGCATTACTCTCAGTTATGCAAAAAAATCATTCTTTTCTTTATCGAGGTATAAGGACAGTACAATCTGGTTAAAAAGGCAAATTCTCTTGTAGTGTATGCAATATAACTGGTCTCATTTATAGACTCTATTAAAAACGAGTTTAGGACAAATTGTTAGTTTCACGACGCAATCTATAAATAAATTTTTCTAAAAAATAAATCATATTGTCACCTACTTTAACTAATATTAAAGAATAAGCTGCAAAATTGTATCCTAGATCGTAATAAGTAGTTGATGGATGGAATGGTGTGACCTTAATACAGCTGGTTCATACCCGGTGGCAATCATTTTATTAGGGGTGTTACCAGATGTTTTATAAAGAATTAATCCTACATTTGATTGTCGAGTTTTTTATATCAATTCCGAAAGACCCAAACTATATTGCTCAACGTAAAAAATCTTCTTTCAAACGCAAAAAAGACATCACCAAGAACCTATGGATAGCAAGTGGTATGGCAATGATTATGACCGCTAATCCATATGCTATGTTTGTTATCTCACTACTCACCACACTAGTCAGCTTTGCCATACTCTATGAAACACCTTAAAGCGACACAATAAGCTTCTCTACCCTATTTTTTAGTAAAACACTCTTCTTAAGTGACTTGGTTTAAGTGACTTGGTTTAAGTAACTTAATCACCGTTAAATAACATAGTCACCCTTAAGTAACCTAGTCGCCTGGCTAAGATTCAACTGGTTTTTTCCTGATTTTCCCACTTCCCGTTGCTAGAACTTTTACGTTAACATAGCCGGCCCTATCAGCCCAAGGATGAACACAGCAATGGCTTACACAACACTCGACTATACCGTTGACGACAATATATTAACCTTGACATTAAACCGTCCAGATCAGCTTAATGCATTTACCATTGAAATGGCTAAAGAGTTAATTGACGCCTTTAATACAGCCAGCAATGATGACAATATCCGAGCCATTGTGGTTACTGGCGCTGGCCGAGCATTTTGCGCTGGCATGGATTTAACCACTGAAGGCAATGTGTTTGGCTTAAATGAAGACCTTAACCCCACCATGGAAGACATGAATGATAAATTAGATGATCCAGAGATTGTGCAGGGAGTAAGAGATACGGGAGGCCGCGTAACCTTAGCTATCTATGAGTGCAACAAGCCGGTTATCGCGGCTATTAATGGTCCCGCAGTTGGCATTGGCGCAACAATGCCACTTGCTATGGATATACGATTAGCCGCTGATAGCGCGCGGATTGGGTTTGTGTTTAACAAAATCGGTATTACACCTGAAGCCTGTTCAACCTGGTTTCTACCACGCATTGTTGGTATCTCTCAAGCATTAGAATGGATATATAGTGCCGACATCTTTAACGCCGATGAAGCACAGAAAGGCGGTTTAGTAAAAGCCGTCTACCCCCAAGAACAGCTACTAGAAGAGGCATATAAAATTGCCCGTAAGATTGCGAATAGCACTTCCTCTGTCGCCATTGCCCTATCACGTCAAATGCTATATCGCAACGCGAACCAATCTCATCCTATAGAGGCACACAAGGTCGAATCACTCGCCATATTTTATGCAAGCTTACATGACGGCAAGGAGGGTGTGAGATCATTTTTAGAAAAGCGATCCGCAAACTTTACTGCAAGCCTTACTCAAGATATGCCAGACTTTTACCCTTGGTGGGATTAGCTATCGACATTATTGTCCAGATATTAATCCAATCCTCTTAATTGATCAATATTCAAACTTTATGCAAACTGGGGAGTATATATAATCTTTTTTTAGTAAAAAATCATACTTACGGCACCAAAATATTTTCCTAAACTTAAAATGGTTAGGTTTAGAAAGCAGAAGTATAAGAAACACCCCTTAGGAGAACCGTTGTGGACAAGAACTATATTATCGATCGCCGTGAGTATAATGATCGGAGGCAAACCTTATCTCGTCGAGAGCCTACACGTCTCGAATCAGAGGACAGTGAACGGCGCGCCAAAAGAGACCGCAGAGATAAGGAAGATGAACCCAATACCCTAGTGTTTGAAGATGAAGAAGCGTTACACGCTTATATTCAGACACTGCCAGATTTAGAGAAAAAAGATTTTCTGGCGACAATTGACGACAGCGGTAGGCTCTACAAGATCATAGAA
This sequence comes from Pseudomonadales bacterium, assembly GCA_028280085.1. Lineage (GTDB taxonomy): Bacteria > Pseudomonadota > Gammaproteobacteria > Pseudomonadales > JANQMK01 > JANQMK01. The sequence goes on along the minus strand of JANQMK010000238.1, from coordinate 1,364 downwards.
AAATCATAGTTTGTACGTCGATATAACCTTATGTACTCGTGACTATTTGTCACTACAGTTTTTCATTACAGTACATTTACCGAAAGACTGAGTTAATCCATCGCTCAGTCAGACGGTTAACACACTATAATTTCAGCTCAATATACCAGCTAATTCTGATTTCAATCTCTGCATTGCCATTTAGATAACTCCGCCGTTGTTCAAATCATCCCAACCTTTTATATTATGCCTACTATCATTAAGTAATTAAGCAGATCAATACCAGGCTAGTATTGACTACAAACAAAATATCTCAATAAAATCATTTTTAAACAATAGGCATTGCATAAAACAGGGACTTCACTAAAAAAGGTGCTTTATTAAAAAAGACAATCTGCCAAATAAAGCTGCTCTATCAAGCAATATCGTATCAACGGAATACGATGCCATCATTATCGGCGCCGGTCATAATGGCCTGACTTGCGCTTGCTACTTGGCGAAAGCCGGTTTGAAGGTGCTGCTGCTGGAACGCCGTTCTGTCGTTGGTGGCACCGCGGTAACAGAGGAATTCTTTCCTGGATTTCGCAACTCTACCGCAAGTTATACTGTTAGCTTACTCAACCCAAAAATCATTAAGGACCTCAACCTACACCACCATGGTTTAAAAATTGTAGAACGTAAAGCCGGCAACTTTTTGCCAATCAATGCCAAGGATTACTTACTTACCGGCCGCAACAATAAAGAACTAATTGAGCAAATTAGTAAATTCTCTCAACATGATGCTGAGATGGCTCCTAAATTCTTTACAATGCTAGAGCAATGTGCCGATGTATTGCGTGATCTATCCTTGCAAACGCCACCAAATCTTCAAATTGGATTACGCCAAGGCGGTATCAGAAATATTGGCAATCTAATTAAGTGTGGACTGATCGGAAAAAAAATGTCGTTTGAGCAACGCAACAATATATTAGATTTATTTTGTAAAAGCGCAGCAGAGGTGTTAGATCAATGGTTCGAATCTGACATAGTCAAAGCCCTATTCGCATTTGATTCCGTGGTTGGCAATTTTGGTAGTCCCTACTCAATGGGGTCGGCCTACGTATTGTTACATCACGTATTTGGTGAGGTTAATGGCAAAAAGGGTATTTGGGGCCACGCGGTGGGCGGTATGGGAGCCATTACCCAAGCCATGTTGAAAGAGGCCCAACACCACGGTGTCACAGTAATAACCGATGCTGCCGTCAAACGTGTCATAGTAAACCACGACGCTGCTGAAGGCGTCATTTTAGAAAACGATACACCCTACCAAGGTCGAGCTATCGTAGCCAATGTAGGCCCCAAACTTCTCTATTTACAGCTAATTGATAGCGAGCATTTGGACCCGG
>JANQMK010000221.1 GCA_028280085.1 Pseudomonadales bacterium | reverse complement strand
AATTAGGAAGAACACGAACAGAATCAACACTACTGTTTCGGATTTTAATGGTGTTGACGGTAAACGAGTTGAGTTAGGTATAGGCATAAAAATTTTTAGTTATGGTTGATCATTTACAGATGGTTCTTCTATTTGCTGCGCAATTTGTTCAGTTCCGATCATATGAATTTCTATCGACCAGCAGCATTATCTCAGTTCCACCTTCTATCTATCTATGTTATCCGATACCTTGGTTCGATGTTCTAAAGGCCCGTGAATGTGGTCGTTGCTATATAAGATTGCCAGCGGCAGCTTACCGGTCAGAGAATGTGTTGTCTACTATATTTGCGGATTAAGTAGACAGGATTAACGTGCTGCTAAATTTTGTCCAAACTAATGGGATTGCTTTTTGAGTAGGGTGATCGTCGAGCTAAATATAGTGAGTCTAATAAAGTTAGCTACCCGCTGATATTTGTATATTAGCGGCCAGTGAGGCTTCGCTACCAAGTGCAGATTTCCAGTTGGTAAAGTTGAGAGGTGCGAAGCCATTAAAGCTGTTTTAGCATTATTTGGATACTACGATGTAATTATCCAGAATCTATTCGTGAAGAATTGTTACTGGCAGATGAAATCTCTATGAAGTTTCCATTTAAACATGGCCAGTTAACAGGCCAGCCTTTTAAGAGCGTGTAATCTGGGATTTCAGCGATTGGATGGGGGAGGATAGTGGTGGTGGTAGTTTTGCCCAAATTGGATGGAGCGACACCAAAGATTTACTGGCTAGTAATGCCAGCGAAATAGCCAGCACGAAGCGGCCACCGGAATTCATCATGTGCATCCATATCACGACCGGTTCCTTTTTTAGCTGATCAGGTTGCAAATGAAAGAGAATGAGATCTTGCACTGCACCCATAATGACAAAGGGAATATCTAAAGTGCTACTAACAATACAGACGCCGATACTCAGTAGCGGTAGTAGTCCTATTGTGGTAAAACGCCACGGCAGTGCTAGCAATAACACCGCATAGACTAACGCCATATGAACATAGACGTGGCCATACAATGTTGATGCGGTAATGGGGGCATTGGCGGGGAGGGGACCATTAGTATACTGGATTGTACGGGTGCTCTTCACGATTGCTTCGACTAAGTGATCTTTATCCGCTTTTTTTTGTACTCGTTGTAGGCTTTCTACCGCGAAGTCGTTGAAAGCCCATTCGATGCTAGCACTATAGATGGGGGCAACAATGTTGGGAAACCTGCTATCGAGTAGATAACAGTAGGGAACAAATAGCGCGATGGCTATGAAGATGTTTAACGTTTTATTCATGTAATGCAGAAGATAGCCGTGTACTTTGCTGTAGCCAAAGCCAAGTGAAACCACTGATTAATGCAATTAGCAAAAGCGGCGCGAGATAACCGTGAATAGTATCAAACCAGTGATTTTGGTAGAGTGCAATAAAAAAGAGACTCACGATGCGAACTTGATTGAATCCGTAAATAAGAAGAGTCCCAACTAATAAACCGGACCATTTCATTTGCCAGGGCATTTTCATCCATAAAAATGCTGACCAAAATAGGATCATGACCTCGAAACCTTCGCAACCATGTAATACTGATATAGTCATCTGTGGAGAGACAAGCTTTTCACCTACGGCATTAACTTGTAGTGTTGCATCAATTAAATTAATGATATAAGCACTGGGCACCACAGTCAGATCATGGATCAAGATTGGCTCCATAGCAGTGCCGGGAACCCACTGGTAGCCATAAAGCAGGGCAAATGCTAAGGCGAAAAACTTAAGTAGATCAAACCACCCTATGGTATTCAGCATCATTTATTTTTAGCTCGTGTAGGTTGTTTTAATACAGTCCATATCGTATTTTTACGCTACATTTATTACTTTTTTGTTACTATATTTCTGTTACTACGTTTTTGTTACTAGGTTTTTCGCATTATGTTTCTGCTATCACTGAATGCAACCTATTTACACTGTAATCAGGTGTGGTGCCGCTTTTGAGAGGGATTGTCGTTCTCAGCCCAAAGACAATCACTATATACTTAGTTAAGTGTGATTGCTGCGCAATAAAATCGGTGCTCAGTTGTCTAGCTTTATACGGTATATTTCTTAGGCGTTCAAATAAACGGCTTGCTTGGTGCTGCCTGTGTGAGCGAAATACTTGGACGGGAGAGAGGTGGAGATCAGTTATCATTACCCGTCAGCGCTGCTAATGGCGGCAGCGGGGACAGGTAATAGTGTGTGCATGTACACATGTACAATAGTGTAAGTAGTATAAATTAAGTGTAAGTAATAAGTAGTGTAATAAGTTGGTGATAGTATCTTATCGCCTTATAGATCGTAGCCCCTTTCGTCATGTTGTGACAGGTCAAGGCCGATCTGTTCTTGTTCTTCATCGACTCGTAGCCCAATTGTCATACCAATTAGCTTTAACAAGACCCATGTGACAATTGCTGAGTAGATTAACGTCGCTATTACACCGATAACTTGTACGGTGACCTGGCTTGCCATATCCATGCCCTCGTTGAAGCCTTGGCCGCTGAATACACCCAGTGAAGAGGAGGCGAATACGCCGGCAAGGATGGTACCCAGTATCCCGCCGACGCCGTGCACCGGAAATACATCTAGCGAGTCGTCAATTTTTAGCGTGCGTTTAATATAAGCTGTAGCAAAAAAGCAAACCGTACCCGCACTTAGGCCAATTATAAGTGCACCGCCTGGACCGACAAAGCCAGATGCTGGGGTAATAGTGCCAAGGCCTGCGACCATGCCGGTGGCAATACCCAATACTGACGGTTTGCCGTATTTGAGCCATTCTATGCATGCCCAAGCGAGCGAGCCTGCCGCAGCGGAGATGT
>JANQMK010000219.1 GCA_028280085.1 Pseudomonadales bacterium | reverse complement strand
TGTTGACTGGGTATTGAGCGGTGTTGGGGGCGATTCAGATGGGGGGGGATGATTATCTTGCGTCATAATTGTGATACTACGGTTTGTGGCACTACAGTTTCTGGTACTAAGGTTTCTGGTACTATGGTTTCTGATACTATGGTTTCTGATACTACGGTTTATAGTACAGCTTGAGTTGTTTAGTCCTAATACTTCGAATTGTTTAAATCGCTATTGTTTCAATTTAAACGTTAAACGCGTCTCTACTTAACTTAAACGTGTCCCTACAGATAATAGGAAATGAGAGAACGCCATTCTATCAGATATCCTCTGAATAATATTATTTATATTTCGGTAACTTGCTTCTACTAAGCTATTGTCTTGCCTTAGTTTGAAAAATTGATGTTTTTGTAAAGTGATAAGGCGCTATAAACAGTCGGTTTTTTAGTTCCCAAACTTCTAGTGTTATTGCCTCAGTATGGTAGGAATGAAGCTATTCTGAAGTGGAAAGGCGTAAGTATTAGACTGGTATTGAATTAATCCAAAAATAGTCAGTTGATCCATGGCGGACTAAGGGGCTCAATCTAGGTGCTTTGTCCCCAAAATGTTGAAATGACCGCATGGTGATACGGCTATACATTTAAGCTTTATTGGAAAAAAAGCAAGTATATTCAATACCTTAGTCGGGCCCATTAAGAACCGGCTGATTTGTCTAAGTTTGATATACCGGTGACAAGCTTGGCGTTGTGGCAAGTGTACCGTGTTGAATTTTTACTGAATTAGGGTATTTCATGGCTAAAATTCTGGCAGTTGATGACGCAGTAGTAATGCGGAAATTGGTTAAAGCTACATTAGAAACACAGGGCCATGAAGTGATTACCATGGAAGATGGCCTCAAGGCGTTAGGCTATGCGCGTAAAGAGGCTGTCGATTTAGTTATTACCGACCAAAATATGCCAAATTTAAAAGGCGTTACACTGGTTAAAAGACTTAGGCAAATCCCCGCTTACGGCAAGGTGCCCATACTAATGCTCACTACCGAGTCGGATGAAGCGGTGAAACAAAAGGCGAAGGACAACGGGGCTGATGGGTGGGTACAAAAGCCGATCGTGGCTGAACGTCTTATAAAGGGTGTTGACAGGGTACTTAGTAAATTTGGTCTTCACTAGTCGATGATATCCCTGAGAACCAAGTGACATGGGGATTTGTTGCATGCCTGGTTGGTCCGATAATGTTGTTGAACGTGGGTGAGTATTATGGAACATGCACTGAACTTTTCGAATAAAACTGTTTTTGTTGCAGGTGGAACTGGCGGTGTTAATTTGGGTATTGCCAAGGGCTTTTCAAGTTTCGGTGCTAAATTGGCTGTCGTCAGCCGTTCTGAAAGCAAGGTTGACAATGCGGTTAGCCAACTCAGGGCTTATGGTGAAGAGGTGATTGGTTTTACCGCTGATGTACGAGACTATGAACAGATAGCCGAAGTTTTGGAAAAAACCCATAAACAACTAGGTGAAATTGATATCATTGTTTCTGGTGCTGCGGGGAATTTTCCAGCGAAAGCACTAGATATTTCTTCGACAGGTTTTAAATCAGTATTAGAGACTGATCTGTTGGGTACTTTCCATGTGTTACGTGCTGCACACCCTTTTTTAAAAAAACCTGGTGGGTCGATCATTAATATCTCTGCCCCACAGTCATTTGTAGCGATGAAACACCAGGCTCATGTTTGCGCAGCTAAAGCGGGGGTCGATATGCTCACAAAATCTCTTGCTAAGGAATGGGGCGTTGATGGTATTCGTATTAATTCAATTGTACCGGGTCCTATTGAAGGGACAGAAGGCATGTCTCGTATTGCGCCAAACAAGGAGGCAGAAGCATTAATTGCAGATACGGTACCATTGAAAAGATTAGGCTCAGTGGATGATATTGCAAATGCTGCGTTATTGTTGTGTTCCCCTTTTGCTGAATATATTACCGGTGCAGTATTACCGGTCGACGGGGGCTGGTCGCTAGGCGGTGCGGTCGAATCAATGTCGGTGATGAGTTCCTTATTGGAATCAGCGCGCGGCGTGTAGTGCAACCTTGCCCAATAATAATAAGACCAATTCATCTTTCATTTTAATGACAATGATCACTTTTGGTTGCCGCACTATTCTATAATGTTGATCAATTTAGCTCGTGATAAAAACGTGATAGATTAGTGAATCCTCCATGATTTCTCTCACCTAGAATAAATAGGGCGCATCTGAGTAATGAGGAAATGCTTCAGCAATGACTTAAGCGTAGCCTCGCAAGGCGCCCTAGGCTGTTGAGTATTTAGCGGCAGCCTGTTTCGTTTATCTATTGAGTGACAACAAGTATTTTAAGGAGAAATTATGTTAAAGAAATGGTTTGCGTCTTGTTTGGCGGCGACTGCTTTGGTTAGCGCGCCTTATACGTTAGCGGACAATGTCTACGAAGTGACAGTTACAAACCTGACATATGGACAAGTACTGACACCGCCAATTGCTGTTGTTCATAAACGTGGTCACCGAGTGTTTGAGGCCGGGGGTGTCGCTAGCCCAGGCTTAAAAACGTTGGCTGAAACCGGTAGCCCCGCTTTGCTTGGTGAAGAATCTGAAAACACGCGTGGAGTGAGAGGTGTTTTTATTGGTGATGGCGTTGTTCCTCCTGGTCAATCATTGACATTAAAAATTAAGGCAAAGCGTCGCGACCGAGTGTCAGTTCTTGGTATGCTAGCTACAACCAATGATGGTTTCTTCGCAGCGTCTAGTGTCCCGGTACTCTATCCTAACGCTGTTAATGCTAGTGTCTATGATGCAGGAACAGAAGCAAACACTGAACGTTGCGATGATTTACCAGGACCACCATGTGGTGGCGCGAGTAACAATGAAGTCGTTGATGGTGCTGAAGGCTTTATTCATATCCATCGTGGTTTTCATGGGGTTAATGAAGGAGACGGTGATTCAGGTTCTCCAACAGGCCAAGCATTAGCTGATGAAGATCTGGATTGGAGAGGGCCCGCGGCACGTATTTCTATTCGTCGTACCTATTAATTATTCGCTTAATTACCTGTTTAATTACCGTAGTTGCCGGCAGTTAGCCGATTACTTGGTATGATTGAAGATAGTAATAAAGTAGGTAAGATAGCTCCAAAAATAAGTAGTATTAGGCGCTCGTTGTAAAGATATCATGCTTTTGAGTGCCTAATTTCTTTTCTGCCTGCTATTCTAGTCATTGGTTTTCAACTAAATTCAGCTGTTTCCTCTTCAAAAATGGTCAGTATGTGGCTACTATACCCAATTGCATAATGGGTTATTTTTTTGTGCTTATTTTAAACGATTTAATTTTGTTGTCGCCAATTTGAATGGTTAGTATTGCGGTTTTGTTGTTAGTAGTTGCATGTTGCAAAATACTAATTATGGAACTCGTTTATTATGCGCAAGGTTAACCTCGGTTTAGCGGCAATGTAGAGTTGACATTATGAAACTAAATACACCAACTGAGCTTATTGAAGATATTCAGCAAGGCAAGATGGTTATTCTGATGGATGATGAAGATCGCGAAAACGAAGGCGATATCATTATGGCGGCAGAATGTGTTCAAGCTGAAGACATTAATTTTATGGCTAGATATGCCTGTGGTTTAATATGCCTGACTTTATCAGAAGAACGTTGCCAGCAGTTAAATTTACCGCTCATGGTATCGAGTAATAATGCACAATATGGTACTAATTTTACCTTGTCTATTGAAGCTGCTCAGGGTGTGACGACTGGTATTTCTGCTGCTGATCGTGCCCGGACGATTCAAGCTGCGGTCGCAAAAAATGCTAAGCCGCAGGATATCGTTCAGCCTGGACATATCTTTCCGTTAAAAGCTCAGGCCGGTGGAGTATTGAGCCGTGCTGGCCATACCGAAGCGGGCTGTGATTTAGCGCGATTAGCCGGCTTCGAACCAGCGTCGGTTATTGTTGAAATAATGAATGAAGACGGCACCATGGCAAGGCGCCCTGAACTTGAAGTATTTGCACAAACCCATGGACTTAAAATTGGTACTATAGCGGACCTGATTCACCACCAGGTTGCCAACGAAAAAACCATTGAAAAAGTTAGCCAAGGCAAAATTGACACAGATTTTGGCGAATTTGAACTTTATACTTTCCGTTGTAACATTGACGGCGAGTTGCATTTCGCGTTGTCTAAAGGCGATATTAAAAGCGCTGAGCCGACCTTAGTTCGTGTACACCTAGCGAAGACCCTACGCGATCTGTTTTGTACACAACCAGCAGGTAATAAGAATTGGAATCTGCATAGTTGTTTGGCAAAAGTTGCACATGAAGGCAAAGGCGTTGTCGCGGTTATTGCTAACAAAGAAGAAAAAGATGAGCTGCTGGCAAGTGTCCAAGTTGCCATGGGCAAACGGGCGTTGCCTCCCGCCAATGATAATGGCCCCACTAATATTTATAAAACTATCGGTGTTGGGGCGCAAATTCTACGTGAGTGTGGCGTAGGAAAAATGATCGTTATGGGCGCACCGTATCGTTATCGAGCAATTTCTGGCTATGACTTAGAGGTAGTAGAACACCTTGCCTATAAGGGAGACAACTAAGACGAGGTTAGCTTTTTACCGGTGTTGCTGTTTAACGCTATAATTTCTATAAGTTGTGTAACCCTAGAGAAAGCAAACGTTCCGCGTAAACTTGGCTAAAATGGATACTTTTTGGTTGTTTGTCGTGGCTATTTACTTGTTTTTTACCAGGTGTTTTCATCTGAATCGTGTTGTACAAAGCTGGCGCTGTAGCATTATTGTCGCATGCAAATAAACCAATTGATGATCATTAAGGCTTAATTTATGCCAAAGTATGTTGACCTGTCTGAAGGTTTTAGAGCAGGTATGCGCAGGTTGGCCTCGGGCGTCAGCGTTGTTTCGTTGCGGGATGAGCAGGGCAACCGTTTTGCTCTAACAGCCACATCGGTTACTTCCGTATCGGATAATCCGGCTTCATTATTGGTTTGCGTTAACACGTCCGCTTCGTCGTTTCCTTCATTGCAAGCGGGGGCAAACTTTTGTGTCAATGTATTGTCTGCTAAGCATGAAAACATTTCTAATCACTGCGCTGGCTTGGCTGATGGCGAGGATCGTTTTAAAGTCGGTCATTGGGCTGATGACAATAACATGCCCTATTTAGTTGACGCTGAAGCTAACTTCTTTTGTGAAAACGATGTGGTATACAATTATGGTACTCATCTTATTGTCATTGGAAAAATGATTGATGTCAGTACAGCTAATGGCGCAGTGAAACCGCTGGTTTATGTCGACGGTGGCTATAAAGTATTTTAGTGTGACAGTAATTTTTAATGTAACAGTAGTAATCGTACCTAACTTCCTGCAGTGACTGTTTTCTATTGTTGTTATGCCGTATCATGATTAGTTTATGGCGATAAGATAGATTCCAGTTAAACATATCAATCTGCTTATAGATATCGGCTAAACTTGCTACAGCAGTAGGGATAACTGGCTTGGATTAGTGCTTGGGGTTGTACTTGGAGCTCGAGATTGTACTTGGAGTAGTAGCGCTCTGCATCTAAATAGAACTTATCTCATAATTATTTGACACGCGATGCGTGTTGACAGGCCTAAACCAAGGCCTGAGTAGCGCAGTTTGGTGGAACCAGAATAGCTATGAAATAAGTTCTAGGGTAGCTCCTGATTATACAGAGGTGCCCTAGCACTTAGGCAATTTATTGGTTCGTTATACCGTGTCCTACGGGATGATTCTTTGGCGTTAAATTTTGTCTAATGAGATCGTTTATTAATGCCAATGGTGAAGTGAGCGTTAGCCTTCAAATATCATGCTTAAAGCACTTGGTGTGCTGGCAAGTGGAAAAATATCACTGCTAGGTTTTTGAATTTTGTTTTTTGTGGGTTGAAGAGAATTGCTCGATTCCCGATGGGTTAGAAATCCTTTGTTGGAAAATATGTGGATATGGAAAAGTACTTAGATCGTGTTAATCAGTTTTTTGAGCAGGTACCCGACTGGGTGCGAAAGTATCGTGTTGCTGTCTGGACAATTTTTTTCTTAGCCAATGTGGTTATTTTGTCGGGGGTGTCCTGGTTTAAGATTGATATGACTTTGGAGTCATATTTTCAGCAAGACGATCCCGTTAAACGAGCTTATGATCGTTTTCGTGCTCAGTTCGGTAGTGACGAGATAATTTTTTTAATTTACGAAGCTAAGGACGGAGACATATTTTCTAATAACTCATTACAGGCTGTTAAGCGTATACAGAACGAGTTACTTAACTATCGATTAACAATCCCAGCGGATCAACCGTCTGAGTTAGATCATATCATTGATGTGACTAGCATTGTTAATGCAGATTACATGGAATCACAAGGCGGTGATTTGTTAGCACGCCATTTTATTGGTGATCAGCTGCCCCAAACAGAAGCTGAAAGAGAAACGTTACGTCAAATGGCGTTAGCCCATCCTAGTTATCCAGGTCTCTATATATCGGACGATTCGCGCTTTGGGGCGATCGTTATTAAAACCGACTTTGGCGCTTACGTGGAAGAGGATATTGTTATATCGACTGAGAGTACCAATGATCTTGGTAGTGCTGAGCGTAGGATAGAGATAGAGGCGGAAGAATTCGATGACGAAACTATTGAAGTTGATATGGAATCGGAATGGAATGATGTATCTGAGTTAATGGCTGACCAAACACCTAAATTTCATCGTATGCAAATCGATGACTATGGTCTTTTCATGCGGGAATTTCAGCCTATTTTGGAGAAAAAAGATTATACCGATCACTTAAAGTTCTATCCAGTCGGTAACGCGCCTGTGATGAATTTTTTTGAGGAAGTCGTTTTCAAAGATTTGCTCGTTATTTCGGTTGCCTCTTTACTGTTAATTGTTGCGGTATTGTGGATATTATTTCGCTCCGTTAGCGCAGTGATATGGCCTGTGGTCGTGGTAGTTGTCTCATTTTTGTGGGTGGTAGGTCTTATTGGTTGGTCCGGCGTTATTATGACAATGATGATTAATATTATTGCATTTCTTATTTTGGCGGTTGGTGTTGCCGATGCTATTCACATATTGTCAGGTTATCTTTTTTTTCGGCAACAAAATCAAGATCATGAAACTGCTTTGCGTTCTGTCTTTAAAAAATCTGGCTTAGCCTGCTTTCTTACTAGTTTCACCACTGCTATTGGGTTATTTTCGTTGGTACTAGTACCGATTGTACCGGTTAGAAATTTCGGCATATTTGCAGCCTTGGGTGTTGAGATTGCCTTTCTTATTACAGTTTTTATCTTGCCGTTGATGTTAGATCTATGGGCTCCAGTTGCAAAAAATGTCACATTGGACGACGGTAGAATACATCCGTTACAACGCCTTCTACGTATGGTTGAACACGTTGGCTATGACTATGCAAAAACAGTTATTGTCATATTTACAATTTTGTCGGTTTTATTACTGATTGCCGGCAGTGGCATAAAGGTTAACTCTAATTTTGTTGAGATTCTCCCGCCAGGTTCATTGATAAGGCAAAGTGTCAATATCGCTGATGAGAAATTGAATGGCAGTCAAAATTTTGAAATTCTGTTAGATGCAGGGCAGGCTGATGCGTTTAAAGATCCCGATTTATTAAATCGCATGGCCGAACTCGAAGAGTATTTATACGAAACCTATCCTGAGTTAGTGGGTAAAACCACTTCGTTGGTCGATATTGCAAAGTCTTCCTATAAGGCGCTGCATGATAATGATCCTGCTAAGTATATTATTCCGCAAGAGCAGGAAGTGCTCGCGCAAACTTTATTTTTATACAACAACGCAAATCCTAAGAATCGTCGCCTATTTGTGTCTGATGATTATAGTCAGGCTAGGTTTACGGTGAGTGCAAAGAACCAAGGCACTTATATATATTCTCCATTTGTTGAGGATATACAGAATAAGGTTGATACGCTATTCGATAGCGCCAAGGATAAATATCCTGACCTGAATGTGCAGTTGACCGGCGGTATGTCGTTAATGTGTAAATTGCTGGATTATATTAGTTGGTCTCAGATTAAAAGCTTTGGGCTGGCATTAACCGTTATCTCTGTTTTGTTATTGATTGTGTTTGGGTCGGTGAAAATTGGTATTATTGCATTGTTTCCCAATTTAATGCCCATAGTTTTTGTTTTTGGGGTTATGGGTTTTTTCGGTATCTCGCTTGATACGGACACCTTGCTTATTGCTCCTCTAATTATTGGTATTGCGATAGATGATACTATCCACTTTCTTACTCATTATAGGGCGGGTTTACGCGCCGGTAGCGATATTAACGGTTCTATACGTTTAACGGTTAGAGAGGCTGGTCAGGCTATAATGTTTACCTCTCTCGTATTATCCATTGGATTTTTGACATTTATGTTTTCTCAGCATATGTCTATGCGTAATTTTGGTGTACTAAGCTCACTAGCTATAATGTTAGCTTTGGTAACGGACTTACTACTGTTACCAGCGCTGTTTAAAGTAACTAAGGCTGATTTTGGTAGATCTAAGCGATATGACACTGGTAGCTCTACAGTTTCCGTAGAAAGTTAATCGTGTTTTAACTTGGTCTCACCGGCGAGGTAATTACTATGAAAGGAAGACTATTCATATTAACAATAATGGCAGCGATAACGGTAGCGACTGCTGGGACAGACAAGGCAATGGCTAACAGCACTGACCTGGACGCTCGCACTATTATGCAGCGAGCTTTCGATCGGGATGATGGGCGTACTCAGGTATCAGCCCAAAAGCTGAGTACATGCCGCTATGCCATGAAAGGCAAAAACTTGGTTTGTGCGGAAAAACCGAGAGTCAAAAAATTTGAATCAATCAAAAAAGATTACGGTCCTAATGAAAAAGATACTCGATCGGTTTCTATTTTAGTTGAACCTCCGGCTGAACGTGGGATAGGCTTTTTACAGTATGATTATGAAGATGAAAATAAAGACGCTGATCAGTGGATGTATCTGTCTGCGTTTGGCAAAGTAAAGCGTATCGTATCAGGAAATGAAAATGAACCGAAAGAGGGCAGTTTTTTTGGTTCCGAGTTCGGCTATGAAGATATGGAGCGTCCTCACCTGGATGACTACACATACCAGCTTTTAAAAGAAGAAGAGGTATACCAAGGTCGACCATGTTGGGTGGTTGAGTCATTGCCTACTCCCAAGCAGGCGAGAAAAAGTAATTATAGTCGATCGATCAGTTGGATTGATAAAGAGCGTCTGCTAACGCTCAAATCCATCGTTTACAACCGCCAGGGCAAGCGGGCTAAACGTATTACAATGCGAAAAGTTAAGCAAATTGATGGTGTTTGGGTAGCAATGCAAGTTAATGTTAATAATCTCATTAGTAAGCGTATGAGTACTATAAAATTTAGCCATATAGCCATTAATGTTGATGTTGATGATAGTTTTCTTACCTTGCGCACGCTAACAGATGGGGCTTTTCGAGAAAGGCACATGAAAACTTATCGCAATACATTGCAGTAAATAATAACGTTGAAAAACTCTACCGCAACTTATAAAGCTACAATTTTTATCAGTGCTAGTATTTACTTGGTTATATCGCTGATGTCTTCAACTGTTCTTTGTGCGGAGGAATGGATTGATATTGTAGACGAAGATGAGGTGGAGTTTATTGATGACGCAGAACCGGAATTTGACGTTGATGGCGATCCGTCGTTAGATTCAGGTTCAAATGAGCGCTGGTCTAAGTTAGATAACTTACTTTCTTCTACCCATTTTACCCTTCGCCATGAATTAGCTTATGGCATTGAGCAACCTAAAGACACTGTGGTTAATCGGTCTTCTTTAAGGTTGCAATGGGAACAAGCTATCAGTGAACACTATTTTGCGCGCTTTGATGGCAAGACAAGTTATGATATTGCCTTTAACGATGGAAGATTTCCCGATAGTGCCGTTGATGAATATCGACAGCAAGACGATATCCGAGAATTATTTTTTCAATACAGTGCTGGTTCAGTTAGCGTTAAGTTAGGCAAGCAAATAGTTATATGGGGTAAGGCTGATGGTGCTGTTGTGTCGGATATTATGAGTCCGCGCGATTTGACTGAACTGGTATTTACTTCCATTGAAGACGCGCGACGTGGCCAAATTATGCTAGTTTTTGATTACTACTATCGTGGTAAACAAGCGTTCGAAGGCATCACAGCGCAACGGCAATGGACATTGGTTATCAATCCCGATGTAAAAGTCAATGAATTTCCTTCCGCTGGCCATCCCTATGCTTACGATTTTGGTGAGCTGGCTATTTCAGAAGATTTGATTCAGCAGAAGCGCCCCGGTTTCTCTTGGCGGGACGCGGAAGTTGGCTTGCGTTGGAGCCAAACTTGGAAGAAATTCGATATATCGTTTATGGTCGCCGAGGTGAATGATGATAACCCTGTATTTGAGTTAGTGCCAGGGCGTTTTTTGGCGACCTATCCCCGTTATCAAATGATCGGTGGTGGCTTTAACTGGAGTCAAGGGAACTTTGTTTGGAAAGGTGAGCTCGGTGTTAAGACAAATCGTCGATTTAATCTTGAAGGCTCAATTGATCGGCGTAGCACAGAAACTATTGATCTTGCGTTTGGGCTTGATTACGATGCTAATGGACGATACACGATGAGTCTAGAATTGACCAACCAGCATATCAATGAGAATCAAGAAAATTTGCTCAATGTTAGGCGTGATGAAACAATACTCTATGGTGTATGGAGTAAGAATTGGTTTAACGAAACCTTAACAACGACTTATACTTTCATGTTGCAGTTGCAAGATTTTGAATCATTTCATCGCTGGGAGTTTGAATTTGATTTAACGGATCATTGGCGAGCTGAGCTGCAATTGGATTATTTTTCGGCAAAAGAAGATGATACATTGCTTGGTCAATTAGCGGATAAACATCGCATCGCCGTTGAAGTAAATTTTGATTTCTAGGGCACCTCTGAAGTATCTCCTCATTATTCAGAGGTGCCCTAGTGATGCTGCATCCGTTGGTGGTGTTGGCGGACCTGCTATTAACGTATTTGTTGTTGATTGTAATTAAAAATAAGATGCCTTTTACATAACACTGTACATTAAACTCTGGCGATCAAGGAGGTCAATATGTCCCGTTCTTTTTCAGGTGGTTGCCTATGTGGTGCTATTCGTTATGACTGCCAGGCAGAGCCGGTGATGGCAGGTCATTGCCATTGTTCGGTTTGTAGAAAATTGAGTGGCACTGGACATTGTTCGATGTTAGCAGTGCCGTCGGACTCGGTGACATTCTCGGGTGCTCCTCGTTATCATCAGTATACTGCTGACAGCGGTAACGAGGTGAAACGGGGCTTTTGTTGTGACTGTGGCTCTCCAATAGTGGCACATAATGAAAAGGGCATGGTTGGTTTAACGGCACTTTGTGCCTCGTCGTTGGATGACCCTAGCGTGTTTCAACCTTCGATGGTGGTTTACGCTGATCGGGCGGTAGCGTGGGATGCGATTGATGATAAGCTACCAAACTTTTCGGGTATGCCGCCGGTATCTGAGTAAGCGAGTAATATAGTAACTGATTTATTCTAGTAACTAATTTATGCTGAACGAAAAGAAAATTTGCCTGCTAGTGTTTTATCGTAAGGCTGGTAAATATGCATTGAACGTTATTGCTGGAGCACTTGGCACAAATAGTGTAACCAAGGATATCCCTATTGTTTACGCGAAGCGGCAAAGTGATTTACTGGAAGAAATTTATCTTTGCCACAGAAATAATCAGTACCCAGTAGTTGCTTGGTCATTTTACTCACCGGGTTTTGCTGAAAGTGCTGCACTATTGCAGCAAGTAAAGAAAAACACCCCGGCTCACATCGCGGTTTTTCATTTAGCCGGAGGGGTGCATTGCACGGCACAACCTCAACAGGTGCTGGAGGCTGGGTTTGATGGGGTTGCCGTGGGCGAAGGGGAACAAATCATCGTTGATTTTATGTCGAACTTAAAACAAAATAGAGATTGGCGTGATACCAAAGGTATAAGCCATCTTTGTGATGGCCATTATATATATAATGGCCGCGGTGATGTCATTAATTTAAATAATTACCCCCCTTTTTTTGCCCGAGAAAAACGAGTTCAGCCTATAGAAATTACGCGCGGTTGTATCTTTGCTTGTCGTTTTTGTCAAACGCCACATGTTAACAAAGCTCGTTTTCGTCATCGAACTATAGAAAATATTGGCCGCTATATTGATATCATGTTGGAACGTGACATGCGTGATTTTCGTTTTATTACGCCGACCTCACTATCTTATGGTTCTGAGGATGAGTCTGTTAATTTACCGAAGATAGAAGAATTGTTAACAATGGTGCGAAAGAAAATTGGCGCTGAACGGCGCTTATTTTATGGCACTTTTCCGTCTGAGGTTCGCCCAGAACACGTCAGTGTTGAAGCCTTGCGAGTACTTAAAAGATATGTTGATAATGATAATTTGATCATCGGTGGACAATCAGGTTCTGACACTGTCTTGGATGCTATTAGACGTGGTCATGGGGTGCAAGATGTACGTAACGCCGTTGAGTTATGTGTGCGTGAAGGTTTTATTCCTAATGTTGATATTTTGTTTGGTTTGCCGGGTGAAACAGAACATGACATATTGCTGACTCGGCAGTTTGTTGAGGAGTTGTCAGCAATGGGGGCCAGAATACATAGCCACACTTTTATGCCTTTGCCTGGCACGCCCTTAGTTGATGCGAGTGCAGGAACGGTAGACGAGAAAACCAGTGCTGTGATAACACGTCTAGAGTCTCAGGGTGCGGCATGGGGTAGCTGGCGGCAGCAAGAGAAAGTAGCGGAACAATTGGTGATATTGAGAAGTAAACATTAATCAGTAGATAATGTACCGACTAGTCGAAAGTATCAGTATATTCCGTTGTATTGTCGGGTAAATCTAATATGGATAAAAAAATCGGTCTTACTATGAAGACAGTATATCGTATAGTCATTTTGCTGATTTGCTCTTTACTTTATTTTGCGTCGGTCAGCCAATTGTCTGCGGCACCGGTTGCTACTAGCCGTAGCGAAGGCATGCCTTATCGGGTGGTGAAGGTAGCGGAAGGTTTGGGTATTCCTTGGGGTATGGCCTTTCTGAGTCCAACAGAGCTGATCATTACTGAGCGGCAGGGCAATGTCAGGCTGCTAGATCTGCAATCAGGTGCGCTGGTGAATATGAAGCCTGTGCCACCGGTAAAAGCAGTTGGTCAAGGCGGGTTAATGGATGTTGCAGTACCTCACAACTATCGGCCGGGAGATTGGATATATTTTACTTATAGTAAGCCTGCTAATCATAAGGGAGTTACTGTGTTGGCTCGGGCTAAGCGTAATGGCTATCGGATTGAGGAATGGCAGGATATTGTGGTTACGCGCTCTGATACTAACACTGGACGACATTATGGTAGTCGCATCGCTTTTGATGGGCGCGGACATTTATTTTTTACTGTTGGTGATCGTGGTAAACGAGCTAATGGGCAGGATCTTACCATTCATGCCGGTTCTATATTGCGGGTAAAGCTTGACGGTACTGTGCCTACCGACAATCCTTTTCTCGATAAAAAGGGAGTGTTACCGGAAATATGGAGTTATGGCCATCGTAATCCACAAGGCATCAGTTTTGATAAGTTGACTGGAAGACTCTGGGCAATTGAGCATGGTCCACGTGGTGGCGACGAAATCAATTTGATAGAAAAGGGACTCAATTATGGTTGGCCTGTCATTTCTTATGGCAAGGAATATTGGGGCCCCGTCAGTGTTGGAGAAGGAACACAAAAGCCGGGTATGGAACAACCGATCAAATACTATGTGCCGTCGATCGCGCCGAGTAGCTTATTACTGTATTCCGGTAAGGCTTTTCCTCAATGGCGTGGCAGCTTAATTTCAGGCTCGCTGAAATTAACTCATTTGAACAGAATAACGTTGGGCAACGATGGTCGTGCAATTGCTGAAGAACGATTACTGGGTGAATTAAAGCAACGGATTAGGGCTTTAGCTGAAAGCCCAGAGGGATGGATTTACTTTTCTACAGATAGCGGTGTTATTTTTCGCCTTATGCCCAGCAAGTAGTCCAGATCATTCGTTCCTTCTGACATTCTGCATTTCGCTATTTGATATAGTATTATGAGTAGCATTGATATGGCAGGTAAACGAGGCGGTAAATTTGTCGTATTTGCTGTCGTCTGGTAGAGTTTCTACTACGATATTAAAATAGATAAAGAAGTCGTCCTTCTCTTCATTAAAGTTACTTGCCCTGTCGTCATATTCATAATGTAATTTTCTATTTTTAAATTGCTTTTTTAGTTTTTGTTCGCATGTATAGGTAGCATCGGAAATACTGAAATATTTCTTGTTGGAGGGATCGTATAGCTTTCTCTTGTCGATTTTTTTGCTGCCACTGTTATTTGACGCAATTTTGTCACCTGCGATAAAGTAGGTAGCCCCCGCCGCACCAACGGCCAACACGACCAAGATAAAAGCATAGATCAAAATACGCATATTATATTAACTCTATGTATGATGGCGTCACCTTTTTATCGCTCTTTTTTCTAGCAATATTAATATAGCCGGTGTGGCTAAGTTCTGTGTGCCATAACGAATAAAGAATAACTATCTATTTAATATTTTAGTACTTTTATCGTGTTTTGTGGGGGATGGAGGTACCGGAAGATGCTTTGACAATTGTCAATATGGCATGGTCTGATTGAAAAAGGTGCTCTGATCGAAAATGGTCGGAGTGAAAGGATTTGAACCTTCGACCCCTGCCTCCCGAAGGCAGTGCTCTACCAAGCTGAGCTACACTCCGTCTGTTGTGTTTGATTGTAGTTATGAGCCTTATGATATTTTTATTCGTTAATATTCCAAACTTAGAATACTCCAGTTTAACAAAAAAAAGTGTGGTCAGTTTAAACGTGGAACCTGTTAGCACTCGTAGCCAAGGATAAAGATACATCACTAGTGGACTATAAATTAAATATTGCTTATATCATAGAGTGTTAGGCGTTGTGAAGGACTAATAGTTGAATTGGATCAGCTAAATCAATCCTAAGCTAAACTAATATTCAATTTTTGAATTCATCTATATATTTGATATTTGTCTCTGCGCAATACCAATTCGACCTGTTCGTTGGCTTTTTCGGGGCGGAATTACCAAGGAAGTTATGAGTGGTATTTTTGTGTTATTAATTGTTAGGTAGTGCTTGCCAATCAACCAATTTTCCCTATAATGTCTTCTTGATCGACATAGCCGTAACGCATACGGCAACCAAACTTAGCAGTAGCTTGTTTGTCATTCCGGGCTCGTGATAAACAAGTTGGTCGTTGGATTAATAGTTGACCTTTCTGTATTACAAAAGTTTTGCCATATAAATTGTCTATCAGTCTTGTTGTTATTTTGCTGATTGACT
This sequence comes from Pseudomonadales bacterium, assembly GCA_028280085.1. GTDB lineage: Bacteria > Pseudomonadota > Gammaproteobacteria > Pseudomonadales > JANQMK01 > JANQMK01. The sequence continues at coordinate 4,855 of JANQMK010000219.1, read as the reverse complement.
AATACGTTGCTGGCTAACAATAAAAAGTCATTCGTTGTGAACTTAAGCCATGTTCTGGCGAACTGTTCAGAAATTTATAATTATTTCACAAGTCGTGTTTTGATGCTGGACACAGGAAGTGCCGGTCAGGTAGGTGTTTCAAGAAAGCTCAAGGTTGTGCTTGCTTGACTATTACTGGGTACGTACTGTGTTGCATGTCAATCTCGGAAACGGAAACAGAAACGGAGAGTTCCTGCCGTTAAGCGCTGGCCAAGAAGCTATCTGGTTTATGCATCAGGTAGCACCGGATAATGGCATATATCATTTACAATTAGGTTGGCATGTTCCGCAGGATATTGATGTAGAACAGTTAAAGAAGTGTTTACAGCAATTAGTTGATAGACATGATGCTTGGCGCACTACCTACCATATTAAAAATAATAAGCCGGTTAGGTACGTACATCAAAGTGCACCATTGCAGTTTGAAGAAGCCAGCTATGGTTGCATTAGTGACGAGCAGCTAAAAGATTATATTAAACAAGATCTTATTCGTCCTTTTGAGCTTGATAAACTACCTCCTACGTTTTGGAAACTCTATCGCTGTGATAATACTTTAGTGCTAGTCTGGTTTTTCAGCCATATCTGTTGTGATGTCAATTCAATGGTAAATATTGCTGAAGAGTTGAAGGTGTTGTATGACGGCGATCAATTAACTGACGGTCTCGCTTCATCTTCATCGCTATTAACACTCGACGATCATGTTCAATCGCAGCTAAGCTGGATAGACAGTGAACTTGGTGAACAACAGAAGTCATTTTGGTTAAATGAGCTAGACGATGCAAAATTACAGTTAAACTTGCCCTACATAGAACCAGTAAATCGCATTAAGCAGTGTCATGGAGAAAGTTTTGTATTTGATTTGTCTGCTGAGGTCACCGGGGCTGTAGCGGAATTAACGAAACATTGGGATATAACGCCTTTTGGTTTTTACCTGTTGGCTTTTCATCTGTTGATACATCGTTATACGGGTGAAAACGATGTTTGTATTGGTACGCCGACATCAGGTCGTAGTGATGCCTATCGTGAGGTTGTGGATTACTTTGTTAATGTAATAGCGACGCGCACCCAATTGAATATGGATGAGAGAGCGGAGCTAACGGTTGAAGATTTTTTTAGGGAAAACGCATCCAAGGTTCAAAGTTGGTTGGCAAACAAAGACTACCCGTTACCAGCTTTACTCAGCGAGCTGCCTCTTGGCAAGGATACTCAACAACCTCAAGGCTTTGATTGCTTTTTTCACTGGGAAAATATTAATCGTTTTTGCCGTGCCAGTGATAACCCGTTAGTCACTTGCGATAAAGCCGGACATGAAAATTGGCATATGGGGAAATGGGGGCTATGGCGTCGCTTACCGCTTAAATTGCAGTTTGATGACGCGGCGTTGACGCTAAAGCTGCATAAATTTTCTGAGAAAATTTATGGTACCATTGAGTACAACACTCGCTGTTTCACCCAACAAGCGGCTGCTCAATTTGCTGAAGGCTACTGCACTTTACTGAAAAATATTGTTAATAATTCTCGTGGCTCGCTTAAGCGATTGTCAATTATTCCTGATTCGCAGTGGCAAAAGCAGGTGTATCAGTGGAATAATTCACACTGTGTTTATGACAATAACCTATTCTTGTACAAACGGTTTGAAGCTACCGCAGCGCAAAAGCCGCATGTAGAAGCATTACGTTTCAATGACGTGTCATTGACTTATGGTCAACTCAATGCACAGGCAAACCGCCTTGCCAATTATCTTGTCGGTCGAGGAGTTGCCAACAGCAGTTTGGTCGGCATTGCCTTACCGCCATCCCTCGATGCTTATATTGCTATTCTCGCTGTGTTTAAGGCGGGAGGTGCCTATCTACCGCTAGACCCGGAATATCCTGCTGAGCGACTAGAGTATATGGCGACAGACTCTAGCTTAGCGCTTTGTATAACGTATTCTTCGTGTCAAACCACGTTTCAAACCACGTTTCAAACTACATTGGCGCGTTATGTGGATGTTATCTATCTCGACGCGATAAGCGATCAGTTGGCTGATCAAGATGAAAAAAATCTAGAGTTGGAAATACGGCCAGAACATCTGGCCTATGTTATATATACCTCGGGTTCAACTGGACGCCCTAAGGGGGTTATGGTTAGCCAGGGAGCCTTAGCAAATCTAACGACGACGCAACAAGTTGCCTTCCAGTTATCGAGCGGAGAGTGTATTTTGCAGTTTGCATCTTTAAGCTTTGATGCATCGATTTTCGCTGTTTGCTTGGCTTGGAGTCATAGCAGTGCGTTGGTAGCTGTATCGAAAGAGCAGCTTATGGGGCTATCCTTGTTCGAGACCTTGAAAAATCACGATATTTCCGTGGTATTGTTACCCCCCTCTTTACTAGCGGCCTATCAACCGCAAGAACTCCCAAAACTACACACCTTAATTGTTGGTGGAGAAGCGTGTTCTCAGCGGCTGGCAGAAGATTGGTCCCAAGGCCGCAATATGTATAATGCCTATGGGCCTACAGAAGCGACAGTGTGGGCAACCTATGCCTGCATCGATGGCAGCGGAACCCCACCAATTGGGCGGCCTGTTGCCAATAGTCAAGTGTATATTCTAGATAATGACTATAACGTTGTGCCCGTTGGTGTCAGTGGGGAGCTTTATATTGGGGGTGACGGATTAGCAGCGGGCTATCTCAATCGACCTGATTTAACAGCCGAGAGATTTATTAAAAATCCATTGCCCGGCACTCCGGGGCGTTATCTTTATAAAACAGGCGATTTGGCGCGTTACCGAGATGACGGGCAGATCGACTATTTAGGGCGAAAAGATCATCAAATAAAGATAAGAGGTTATCGTATAGAGCTGGGAGAGATAGAGTCAGCTTGTCTTGATTTACCTAATGTTAAAGAGGCTTTAGCACTGGTTCAGCCATTGAGAAATGAGCCGAGCTTAGTGCTTTATGTAATACCTAATGATGAGTCATCCATTGACGGAAGTGTTGACAAGCAAAGTATTATGTCAGCATTACGGCGCACTTTGCCACAGTATATGTTGCCTAATTATATTGTTACTTTACCTGAATTCCCTCTAACTCATAATCAAAAAATTGATCGTGACGCCTTACCATCCCCGCTGCTGGAATGCATTGCTAGCAAGAACATTAACACGTCAGGTGGCCTGACCGATGTGTTATCTGGTATTTGGTCTGACGTACTTAGTGTGTATGATGTTCCGTTAGACGCCAACTTTTTTGATGTCGGCGGTCACTCGCTTAAACTCGCTGAAGTCTATGACCGGTTACCGGATAATATTCGAGAAAAAATTAGCCTATTAGATTTATATCAATATCCAACCATTAATGCCTTGGTGTCCCATTTAGCTGATGAAGACAAAACAGAGTTACTGGGAGAAGACCAATACCATAATCATCAACATCTTGCGTTGAACAATAATGACAGCTATGACATTGCGATTATTGGTGCAGCGCTTAGAGCGCCTAATGCAACCTCTGTTGAGAATTTTTGGCAAAGTCTTTGCCGCGGCGAGGAAGCCATCACATTTTTTACTGATGACCAACTTAAGCAAGCTGGGGTGTTGGAAGAACTAATCAATAAGCCATACTATGTCAAAGCAAAAGGTACAATTGACAATATATCAGGTTTTGATGCGGCCTTTTTTGACATGTCCCCCAGGGAAGCCCAAATTACCGACCCACAGCAAAGGCTATTTTTAGAATGTGCTTGGGAGGCGCTTGAGTCTACCGGTTATGTAGGCGAAATCAGTCCTGGTGCGGTTGGCGTTTACGCTGGTGTAGGCGCAAACCGTTATTATACCCATCACATCGCATCCCATCCTAATTTGGAAGAGAGCGTCGGAGATTACCCCATTCAGCTGGGCAATAACCCAGATTTTCTTGCAACCAGGGTTGCCTATAAACTGCATCTGCGAGGACCAGCGTTAACTATTCAAACCGCTTGTTCTACGTCCTTAGTTGCTATTCACAACGCGTGCCGTTCTCTTGTTGATGGTGAATGTGACATGGCATTAGCAGGTGGTGTGTCGCTTGGAAATTTATCGGCAACTGGTTATTTACATCTTGATGGAATGATTCACTCACCTGATGGTCATACGCGCTCATTTGACAAAGATGCTGCCGGCACGGTGGTGAGCCAGGGTGTGGCGGTGGTGTTATTACGACCTTTGGCAAGTGCAGAACAAGCCAATGACGATATCATTGCGGTTATTAAAGGCAGTTCGATTAATAATGATGGAGCAGAAAAACCTGGTTTTACTGCTCCATCTATAGAAGGACAGTGTCAAGTTATTCGCGGTGCGCTAAAGAAAGCGAAAATAAATGCTCGAGCGATAGGTTTTGTTGAAGCCCATGGCACAGGCACGAAGTTGGGCGATCCTATTGAAGTCAGTGGTTTAACTCAAGCATATCGAGCCGATACAAAAGAAAAACAATATTGTGCACTGGGTTCTGTTAAGTCGAATATTGGTCATCTCGATTCGGCAGCGGGGGCTATTGGTCTTATTAAAGCTGCACTGGTGGTAAAACATGGTGTTATTCCGCCGACATTACACTACCGCGAGCCTAACCCACAATTAGATATTAAAAATTCTCCGTTTTTTATTAATACAACAGCGACCTCATTTCCTGCGGCTGACAGCGAAAAAAGGTCGGCTGGTGTCAGTGCTTTTGGTTTAGGTGGTACCAACGCGCATGCTATTGTGCAGCAATATGAAAAAGCTAGTTCCGATAACAAAGATGGTGTTGCGGACAGTGCTGTAGAATTAGAGCCATCGCCCCAGGTAAGGGAAGAGCAACTCATACTA
>JANQMK010000274.1 GCA_028280085.1 Pseudomonadales bacterium | reverse complement strand
GTCGACTAGTGTATGGCTGGTTCTAGGAAATAGCTCATGTGTTTGCTCATGAGCATCTTATATAATTCATGCGTTTGTAAAAGAGTAAGCACCCGTCATTAGCTCTTTTTGGATAAGTCAGGATGATTTTAGAAAAGTTTAATATGATAGATAAAACACTATCTATTAGTGAGTCGAAAGACGAAGTCACTTGCCTGAGCACTGTGCCAAAGACATCTCCGGTGTTTGAAGGGCATTTTCCAACCTTTGAGGTTTTGCCTGGTGTGTTGCTGATTGAAGTAATGGCTCAGACATCAAGTTATTTGTCAATTATTCGTTCTGATTTCTCCAAGATGGCATTTTTGATGGGAGTAGAAAAGACTCGGTTTAGAGACTTTGTTAATCCTGGCACTAAACTTGTTACGACATCGCAGTTGATACGAGAAGGTAGCGGCTATGGCATTTATCAAGCTTCTATATCCTCAAATGACAACAACCCTATCGCTAGCGGTCAAATTCGTCTTACTTGCTCAGAGTTTCCATCTCAACAGTTGAGAAAAATGCTTACTTATAAGATACGTGAATCTTACGCTGAACAACAAGCTGATTTTGAGCAGCAAATGGGTTAGGTGGGTACGGATGTGAAGGACAGAGTTGTAATTACTGGCTATGGAGTAATTGGTTCAATTGGATCTTCCCATGATTCGATTTGGGCGAGTATTAATAGTAATGATCAGCCCGGCGATAGTGGAAAGTCTAGCTTAGGTTTAATAGAAAATACCACCCATTCCCCCTATTTCTCCCACCCCTTATGTGATTTTGACCCACGTGAATATATCGACAAAAAAATCAATCTGAGAGCAATGGGAAAATCCCAAGTTTATGGTGCTCACGCTGCCGGCATGGCTTTATCTCAGGCTAATTTGCTTGATAGCCATTATCTGGATCAAGTCTCACTGATACTTGCTTCCACCGGTGGGGATGGAAATGATGCATTAGATGCAAAGATTTATACGTCGACTGAAAATAAAGATAAAGCGACACAGCAAGCAATCGTTAATGAAGCATTAACTAAACAAAAGCCAACGACATTTTTAACGCAGCTCCCTAATATGTTTGCTTATTGGGTCGCACATATTTTTGGCGTTGGTGGCAGCAGTGTCACGCTAATGGGTGAAGAGTTGGCGGGCATGAATGCTTTTGAACGGTCTTTTATGGCTGTTCGCTCGGGGCAAAAGAGAATTGCGTTGGTAGGGGGGATATCCGATGGCTTGGCCCTCTATAAAGTCACTCAGTTAGCGTTAGCGGGTAGGCTTATCGATGACCAATTTAGATCAGTTTGGGATAGGCGCGAGTCGGGCATATGCCCTGGTGCGGGCGCGGCTTTTCTTGTTGTTGAATCTGAATCTTCTGCAAAAGAAAGAGGCGCTACCATAAGAGCCTATGTAGATGATGTGAATGTTACGGCCATAAATAGGCAACGCGAAGATCTGTGCGCCCATTTGGGCTCTATGTTAGATCCTTTGTTAAGTCGTGACAACCAGCAGGCCTTGTGTTCCATTGGTTGCGGTGCTGGAGATCTAGCACAGCTAGAAATGGAAGCGTATAAGGCAAGCCCCGCTTCGCTTATTGTTCGCAGCTTAACAAATTATACCGGTGCTATTTTTGAAAGTGCGTTTTTATCAGGTATAGCCGTGAGTGCCCTTTGTCTAGAAAGAGAGAAACTATTTTCGCCATTTGCCAGAACGGACGATTTTTTTGAACGGCCTTATGAAGAAGAACTTAATGAAATAATAGTAAGTTGTGTAGGATTATTTAGTGGAGAAGGATTTGCTGCAGTAAAGCGGCAATAATTACGTGTTCGTCAGTTATGAATAATATGAAAAATGAGCCACTAGCGGTAACCGGCATCGGTCTCTTTACTTCTGTTGGTAAAGATAAGCAATCAACGTTTAACAGTATGTTGAATGGTACATCCGGTGTGCGAAAAATAGAGCGCTACAACACCCATGGTATGAGGACCTTTATTGCCGCCTATATTCCGGCGGAAGAAGCTGGCCTGGCGCAAAACGCATCGCAAGTAGATTTGATGTATAAGATGTCAGAAACGGTGATGACAGAAGCGATTGCGCAGTCTGGTATATCAGAGCAAGACATTGCAGATGCGTTATTCGTTTATGCGGCGCCGCCCATTGAGCCTCACTGGGAAAGTAGACTAAAGCAGCACGACCGTCACCGAGGTTTAGGTGTACGCTGGACGCTAGGCGGTATCAATGAGGATATCGTTAAGTCCGGACAACCCGATGCCAGTTTATTACCACATTGTTTAAATAGCAGTAATGCCGTGCTTTTGCAGCATGATTTTAATATAAAACGACCACCTGTAGTGGTGAATACCGCCTGTGCTTCAGGAGCCTCGGCAATTCAAATAGCGGTAGATACGATACAAATGGGCTATGCCAAGAAAGCTATTGTGGTGGCGGTGGATGCTTCCGCCACACAAGAAGGCTTAACGCGATTCTCGTTATTGTCTGCGATGTCGAGGAAGAATGAAATTCCAGAACTTGCTTCCAGGCCATTTGATGTGGATCGCGATGGGTTTGTCATGGGGGAAGGGGCTGCCGCTTTAGTGATAGAGTCCACACAAGAATCAGCTATTGATCGTGATGTCAGTGGCTATATTCTGGGTTGTGGTGATTCTACCGATATCTACCATCCGACCCGCAGCAGCCCTGACGGTGGACCAATTTCGGATTGTATGGCGAAAGCTCTAATTGGTACTGGGCTTGAAATTGGGGATATAGACTGTATTAATGCTCATGGTACGAGTACGCCGGAAAATGATGAAGTCGAATCACTCGGCATTACTAAGCTGTTCAATGAGTATGCGGATAAGATTCCGGTTACGGCGAATAAATCAATGCTGGGGCATACACTGTCCGCAGCAGGGGCAATAGAAGTCTGCATATCACTATTGACTCTGGAACATCAAGTCATTCCACCTACCATCAACCTTGAAAATCAAGATCCAAGCATTCACTTAGACATTGTCTCTGAACCGAGGGAAATGAAAATGAATACTGTACTATCAAATTCGCTTGGTTTTGGCGGGCAGAATGTGTCGATACTATTGGCAAAAACTAAAGAAATATAGATATGACAAACCTAAATTTGATATATCCAGAGTATATTTGTTTAGTTTTCGACTTGCGTTAAATGTTTCTTGGGTTAAATATTTTTTGGGTTAGATATTTATAGTTATAGATGGAGACCATATGGAACAGTTGTCTGCCAAACCACATTTAGAGAATTTCAGTATAAAAGACGTTATCGATAGTGAAAACGATAGCTTTGATGAGCGTCTTGGCAAGTTTGTAACATTTGGGTTGAATTATTTAGATCATCGCCAAAACCTATATAGGCGAAGCATCTGTAGCCCTATGGCAAATCGGGTGAAAGTCTATGACGAGAATTTAGAGAAAGAAGTTGAGATGGTTATGTTCGGCTCAAATAATTATCTCGGTTTGGCGAACAATGCAGAAGTAAAACAAGCGGTGTTAGATTGTGTTGCACGCTATGGTGTAGGAGCTGGGGGCCCGCCACTGCTCAATGGCACGACTTCACTGCATAAGCAGGCGGAAGAAAAATTATCCAAGTTTAAAAAGCAAGAGGATACGGTAATTTTTTCGTCGGGGTTTATCGCTCAACTGGGCTGGATGGCCGCGTTACTCAGTGACAAAGATATTGTTATATTTGATGAATACAGTCATGCGTCATTTTTTGAAGGCTTAAGAATGTTTAGGTGTCGTAAGGTACCGTTTAGACATAATGATTTGGATGACCTAGAGAGAAAGCTAAAAACCTGTGCTAAAACAGGTCAGCAGATTTGGGTATGTATAGAAGGCGTCTATTCGATGGATGGCGATATTGTTGATTTGCCCAAATTTCTGGAACTGACTGAAAAATATAATTGTAGAGTTGCCCTTGATGATGCTCACGGTACAGGCGTTTTAGGTAAGGAAGGGGCTGGTATTGTGGAGCACTTCGGCGTCGACCCAAATCTTATTGATGTTCATATGGGAACATTTAGCAAGGCTTTTGGCACAGTGGGTGGATTCATAGCAGCGACTCGGCCTATTGCAGAGTATATTAGATATATGGCTAAGCCCCATATTTTTTCTGCGGCATTGCCAGTTTCGGTGATTCAAACCGTGCTAACTGGTATTGATTTAATGAAATCAGAGTCACAGCTAATAGAGAAGCTGCATCACAATGTTAGGTATTTGCTGAACCAATTTGCCAAAATCGGTATAGATACTAGGACTGATTCGGCGATCATTCCAATATTTTTGCCCTCAATCGCCAAAGTGCGTGATATGTCTGTTGAATTCCACCAGCGTGGTTTATTTATTAACTCTGTTGAATATCCGGCGGTGCCGGCAGATCAGCAGCGTTTTCGTGTCAGTGTTATGGCAACACACACCAAGGAAGATCTTGATTTCCTAGTCGATACCATTAAGTCCGTGTTCACCAAACATCAACTGCTTTAATAACTCAAGTCAATACCTATGAACGAATTCGACATTATAACGGCGGTCAATAAAAATAGGCTGGTTTCCAAATTCCAAAAAAACGCTTTGTTTGAGTGTGACGCAGAAATAATAGATTTGGATGGTACATTAGTCGCTGTATCGACTGATGCAATGGTTGAAGAACTGCACGAAGGACTAATAAAAGACCCAGTGACGATTGGATGGATTGCAGCAATAATGACTTTTAGCGACTTGATTGCGGCAGGGTCCGAGCCAAAAGGTATTTTGGTTAATCTCAATATCCCAAAAGATAAAGATATAACTTTTATTGAAGAGATATATTCAGGCATAGAAGGCTGCTGTAGGGCGCATAATGCCTTTGTGTTAGGCGGAGATACCAATCACTCCGATGAGTTTTCCATTGCGACGGTTGGCCTTGGGGTATGTAAAGATCGCACCTTTGCTAAGCGCTCGGGTTATTCATCCGGGGACAGCATTTACTACTATGGCGAGGT
>JANQMK010000142.1 GCA_028280085.1 Pseudomonadales bacterium | reverse complement strand
GCAGCTGTGCCATCTATTCGCACTGTGTCGCGTAAATTATCTAGGGTTACCCGCCATTCGTCGGCGTTCTGTCGCAACACCGCGACAGCATTGTCCAGCGCCGCCAGTGTATTGTCGATAGCAGCGGGAATGCCGCAAGAGGTGACGTAAAATAACAGTAGCATGCCGGTAAGAAATAGCGAGTGAATAGATTTTTTTGAGAGCTGACGCTCTTTTCGCTTTCTTTTTAATAGTGTCGTGTTATGCATCTGTGTCACCTGTCACGTTATTTATCGTTATACAGTGTCCGGTTAAACAGCTTTAATGAATATATAAAAGCCTTATTAATTATTAATCCTATCGTTAACTATTGCTCCTAATCGTTAACTATTGCTCCTATGAGTCACTATACTTATCCAGCATATCGGCTTGATTGGTGCCTATTTAATTAGGGCTACTTTAATTGGGGCTATTAAACTCGATGGTGGCTCGAGCGATGTAGCCTATACCAACCTCTCTACCTGTATCCATCTACAAGGTTCATCTGTACCCGATCAAAGTATATAACCAACTTAGGGTATACCTTCGATGGTAACCGATATTTGATTAAATTCAATGATAGCTCGGGTTGCAACGCCTATATCCTCGCCAAATACATTACCATATACGGAATATTTGCTGACTGGTCCGTTGCCGCTTCTGGTAAAGATATCTATATCGAAATCATCATCTATATAGTGCAGCGAATCAGTCGTCGTATTATTTATATTAACGATCTTCCAATCTTGCGGTGCCCGATAAATCAAAAATTCGTTAGTGCTTTCAGCAACTGAGTCACCACCATTTGTCTGTTGTGCCCTCATATGCACTCGAGCGTTAAGAGTAGTATTGGAGCTATTGGTGAAAAGCTCAACGTCAACCCATACCTCTGGGCCTTCCTCTGCAAACTGGTTATTTCCGGCGACAAGAACGGGCCATATTGTATAGTCGTCAACAGGCGGTATTGTCACGATTTCTTCAACAGCATGAATAATAGTGATAGACGCGAGTTCGTTCCTATAAAGCACGATCGGCCCATCGTTAAATTCTTGGAATGCTGCTTGCAACTCGCCACCCGTGACAGCACCATCGTTATTCACATCTGCCATGCTACACCATAAAAGATCTCTTGTGCCCGTAGAGATTTGATCCAGCACGTCAAGGTCTGCGCTATCCACACGACCATTGCCATTGCAATCGTAGTTGCTTGGCAGTACTACTGATGAATAGATAACAAGCCGTTTGCTATCATCATTAATCTGTACGCCATTAGTGCCTAGGTTGAGGGTCATATTATAGTGAGTGGGAATATCTATCTCGGTTGTCACATCCGTGGCACCGCCGCGATCGTCTTCTAAGAATGCTTCAATAACGCCAGCGTCAAAATCAAAGCCAAAAAATTCAACCAAAGGAGCGTCTTCGACTCTATGAGAATGAATAGTAAAAGGCACCACAAGGCATAACTGTGGTTCTATCGGTTGTACCTCTTTCCCCTGAATGAGGAGTTTCAACCGTTCTAACCGAATAATGAGTCGATCAACTAAGAAATCTGTGTTACAGACAACTCCGGCATCAATGGCGTTAATTGCACGCTCCAGCATGATAGCGACCTCTTCATCGACCAATTGGCCTGCGGCTGTGCCATCTGTTCTTACTGTTTCTCGCAGTTGTTCTAGAGTTTGCCGCCACTCATCAGCGTTGGCTCGCAATACGGCAGCTGCATTATCAAGTGCTGCTAATGTGTTATCGATCGCAGCGGGGATACCGCACGAAGCTACATACAACAACATCAGCATGCCAGTAAGGAGATTAGCGTAGAAAGGCTTTTTGGAAGAGCGGTGCTCTTTTTGCGGTCTGGTCAATAATGTCGTGTTGTGCATGTGTGTGGTCTACTGTAGCGTTATATATTGTTGTAGTTTAACGAATGGCGTTCGCCACTATGTGAACTTAGACATCTATCTGTTTTATAGATGACTACTATGCTATGACTGTTTTGTTTGGACTATCTTGCTTTCTTCTTTCTTACTATCTTGTCCTTATCTAGCAATAACTAATTTGACTGTAATGACAATGATGTCAAATTAGCATCAGATGCGATTTTCCATTATCGCTAGACAAATTACCTGGTGACAGCACGGTCTTTAAACCTCGCAGCGAAAGCCTAAAACTGTTGTTTTTGTAAAGTTGTCTTTGGCCGCGTATGTATTGCTACTAGGCCAATCTAGTTTATTGAGGTCAAAGTAAAAAGCAGATGCCGGCATATGGCGATAGGCAGTATGTCGGCACCTGCTTTTAGTTCTCGCTTAGTTTTGGATAACACCAATGGTTGAAATTTTTGTTCTGGATAATACTGTCGGTTCGCCATTATAGTCGGCAAGTGCGGCATGCAACTCACCTTGTGTAATAGCCCCATCCCTATTGACGTCAGCCATAGCGCACCATATTTTATCTCTGATTCCCATCGAGATGTCTTCAAGCACGCCTATGTCGAAGGTGTCAACCCTGCCGTTGCCATTACAGTCATAGGGGCTAGGCACTATCTCAGATGAGTAAAGGACGATGCGTTTGCTGTTAGAGTCAAGTTGTACACCGTTAGCGCCCAAGTTGAGAGTCATGTTGTAATGGGTTGGGATGTCCAAGTCAGCTGTTACGTCGTCTAAGCTACCATTATCACCTTCTACGTAAATCTCTAAAATACCGAAATCAAAGTCATAGCCATAGAAATCGATAAAAGGAACGGTACCGGGTACTAAAGAGGTTTCTATCGCGGAGGGCACGACCATACAAAAAGCAGGAGGGGTCGGCGCAACCATTTGTCCCAGCACCATGCCTTTTAAGCGAATAAGCCGTTGCCTTATCCGATCAGCTAAGAAGTCAACATTACAGCGGAATTCTCCACCCACCGCTGCTACCCCGCGCTCTAATAACTCAGTAACTTCGTGCCGGACCAATGCGCTGGCTGCACTACTGCCATCTGCAATGGCTGTATCGAGTAAGTCCGTTAATGTCTGTTGCCATTCTTCCGAGTTTACATCAAGCACTGCTACTGCATTATCAATGGATTTCGCTATATTGTTAATCGCATCAGCAATACCACAGGAAGTCACGTACATCATCAGTACCACACCAACTACTGCTTTAAAATAAACAGTTGGGATGAGTTTTATTTTTCTTGCTAGTTCTATGATATTCACTGTTATCTCCTGTTATCGTATTTATTTCGCTAATAAGCATTAGGGAGTCGCGGGAGTTATAATCAAGTTAGATTAAAAAACAGTTAGCATTCAAATAAATACTATTTAAACACCTAGCATTCAAATACTGACTTTTGTGATTACATATCCACTTTATGCGCTTTGTTTTTTTATTCTTAACTGCTTAACTTCAATGATTTTATTTTTCTAGTTTTACTTTCTAGTAACTAGGTCCATAGGTTGGGTTCTGTTTTCGTTAGTCTAATGCCCGCCTGATTAACCGTCAGCCCTATTATATATACCAGTTTTTCCTTCTACATACCAACATTCTAGCCAATAAATTACTGAGATTTTCGCAATCGCGTGATCACATGGGCACTAGTTCACGTTTTCGACAAATTTCTATATTATTGATTTAAGACGCTTTCATTGACTATGCGACTCTAATCTCTTTGCCTTAATTTGGGCTATTTGTTTGACGTGGTTCGCAAAAAAGCATATTGCTGTCCTAATGAGATGGTTTTGTATTGAACATACACCCTTTAGTTTAATAACATCTAATGTCGAAATATAACAGGATGCTTTCAGCACTTTGAGAGCTCAAAATAATAAGATCAAGATAATAAGATTAAGTCCAAGAATAGCAGTGTATTCATGATAGAAAGCCTATTTTTAGCTTCTTTGCTGGCTTCGGCAAAATCTGTCGCCGTTGATTGGTAGTTGCTGCCAGTTTTATTTACTGTAAATTACGATAAATGATAAATGAAGATAACTACACGAGTGATCAATACTATGAAAAAAATAATACTAGCTTTATGCGTCACTGCAACCGCGGTGTCTTGTACTACGGAGCCTGGCGACATTCCAGCTAATGGTCCTGTTGGTGTTTCGTTCACTGACACGGATACCAATATTACCTTCGGGGGACCGATAACGATTACGCGTGCTCCTGATGAGTCTGATATTACTGCTTATAGAATCAAATGGGGCGGAACTGGCAGCTGTATTCCTATCGGTAACACCATTGGACAGGTTGATACAAGTGGTAGCGGAGACATCGTTTTTCAGATGCCTTCTGGCACCACAAAACCAATTGCCGCTGATAAAATTCTGGTTTTTTCTGCCAACGGCGTTGGCGAGAACTTAGCTTGTGCTTCTGTCCAAGTTATCAACGATGACTCCACCGCTGTACCACCAAGCAATCCGCCAACTGGTATTTCCTTTACTGATACCGATGGCGAAGACACTATTGGCGGCACTGTCACCATCAGCCCAGCTAATATCCAGATAGACATTACTGACTATGTCTTACGATTCGGTAATGGTGGCTGTAATGTTGCAAATGGCTTTATCGCGGAAATACCGAAGTCAAATTCAGATATCACGTATGAAATCCCAGCCGGGACCGTTGTGCCCAATGGCGCCACTCAATTACTCGCTTATTCCAAAAATGAAATTGGCGAGATGCCGGATTGTGAGAATGCGTCAACAACCATTGAAAATTTTGTTGATGGCATAACTTATACTTTTGTACATAGTGGTGGTCGTTGTCTTGAAGCAACTAATGGTGGGGATCTTCGCGCGGAAGCTTGTGACGACAGTAACAATAATCAGCGATGGGAGCTCATTGACGACCTGAACACGGGGCAGGAATTCCAGGTACGCAATAGAGGGACAGACAACTGTATTGAAATGGTATTTGGTTCCATTATGGATTTTAGAGTCGAGCCTTGCTCCAGTGTGGAGTTCCAGGTCATGCGCTTTAGTGATCCTACGCCGCGTCCAGGTGGTGGCAACTTCTATGAGGTACGTAATGTCAGTTCGCTCTCTCCTCAAGAGTGTATACGGGCAGAAAGCTCTGGTGAAATTCGGCCAGTGGGTTGTGCTGACAACAGTGCATTAAATTGGGCAATTTTCCTTAACGCGGAAACAGGTCCTCAGCTGATTAGCTTCCCGTTTACGCCGCCTCAATAGGTTGTTCTCGCAATTTGTGAGTAAGTAAAAGGCTGAAAAAATCCGCGTCGTTTGATGCGGATTTTTTTGTTTAAGCCCTATTAATTTTTCTGATAAGCAGCTCGCTAAGCTAAGCGATTTAAGGCGCAAAAATTTAAGATGAAAAATAGTAATAAAATTAATGCGCTATACTTACCTATAGTCACTTATTGGCCCGGGTGACCTTTGTTGACTGGTGCCAATTTGGCTCTAGTTGCTTTTGCTTACCGCAACTGGTGCTAAATATGCCCGGATAATAGAAGTATTCATTTTTTGATACAGTTCTCAAAAAATGATATTGTTAGTGAATGTGGCTTGGTACGCCATTGTGCATATGGTGCGTGTTCAAATACCATATGAAAATATTATAAAAATATTTGTATCCCGCTAAGTATAATATAGTGATTATTGCTAGATAGCGCAGGGTTATTCAACAAACC
>JANQMK010000138.1 GCA_028280085.1 Pseudomonadales bacterium | reverse complement strand
GGCGTGGGACCGGGCCGCGCTCCGCGACCTGATCCGGATTCAGCATGCCTGCCTCGACTACCGGTTCAGTGTGGTCATCTTCTTCGAATAACTGGATATCACTAACGCTATGCTGGATAAAGGCACTCATATTAGCCCATCCTGCACTACCACCAAGAAAGTAATACTTATCATGTTCAGTAAAATAATTCATCACTACCCGTTGGTCAGTGAACATTGGGTTACGGCTAGCTGTTGATAGCCTGACGATGTCTGGTATACCGGTGATACTGCTAAATACGGTGCGAGCAGTGCCAGATAATGGTACGTAAAAATGCGGCGCCCAAATGCCATTCTCAGCCATGTTATCAAGGTTGGGCGTCGGCTTTAACGGGTTGCCATAGATACCCACTCGGCTAGCGCCAAGCGATTCAAGCATGATAAAAATAACATTCGGCTTACGCTGTCCAGGTGCTACTACTGCATGATCCGCGGCTGGCATGTAACGATCATAATTTAATAACTCAGGATCCAATTCCGTCACACCAAGATAGCGGGTAATAACTGGATAATATTTTTTGACTTGCTCGAGATCATATTTTGCTTCGTGATTACTAACCGTTTTATAAAAATACAAGACAGGATTAAGCCCCAGAGCCGCAACAGCGCTATCGCCAGAAAAATAGGCATGATTCCAACGTAAAGGAACCTGCGAAAAACGACCAAACATCATAGCCACCATAAAAATAAGTAACGCAGCCATACCAAGGGACACTTGCCAATTTGAAAATTGCCTGCCGGGCATTGCTAACGTCTTTTTGCTAATAATGCGCGCAATCTTGGTGACAGCGAATATAGCTGTTAGCCAACCAACGAGTATCCATATTACTGGATAACTTTCCCAGACCATTTGTGACGAAATTGCTGCATCACCAATAAACCGCATAGCAGTCACGTTGATACGGGTGCCGAGATAGGAATAATGACCAAAGTCAAAAATATAAAACAATCCAACCATCGCCACCGTTAAAACAATATAGATAGAAGCCAGTCGTCTTATCACTACGCTAGAGGTTAGATTAAAGTAAGGCAAGATAGCGAGTAAAAATAGCGGTAACGCTAATATCAACGCAAGACGCAAATCGAAGCGCACACCAATTGACAAAGCCTTTAAAAGCGTATCCCTGTCAACCGCCAACGTGTCGCCAACTTCTGAAAAGTAACTATAAAAAATTAATCTTAAGCAGACGAATAATACAAAAAATATACAGCTGATTGCTAGAATATAACGTGCGCGGCGCGACTGATAAAGAGGCATAGTGATAACAACAACCTTTAATTAGTGAACCAGAGTTTGCAAAGGCTTTAGCCTTATTTTCTCTATTTGATTTTCTCCGTTGAGAACAATGACTTCGGCGGGCTATTTAAACAAGATACCACTTATCAAGCAATGGTATGACGTCGCTATACTTTAGTAAATTTGTCCCTCCATATTATGATTGCAGACAACAAAGACAATATCTGTATATAAAACAATCTTTATGGTAAGACCTCCTTACTCAGCTTCAGCGGCCTACAAACTGTTCGATTAATATCCATAAAAAATATGGATACCTCAAACAGAAATGTAGCCACGACTATTATTCTGTTTTAGCCAAAAGTGTCTATTATTCAAATTCTCTGTATAACCGCTCCCCCTTTACTGCAAAAATTTCTTACCTTGTCGCTAAAATAGTTCAGTTGTTATCCCATAAAAGCGATGCTGCAGTAGAGTAATTCTATAATTAAATTAGGACGATAGCATTCAGTAACAATGGAATTTCGGCTTGGCTTTACGGCAATGTGTAATATGGCTTTTGACACTAATAATGCTAGTGGGATCAACCTATGCGTTTGCCGTGAAAGCTGATCCAGATTCACTTTCATCGGGACTGGACCTTAGTCCATTTTTAGAAATTATTGAGGACGTTGAACATAGTTATTCTTTTGAGCAAATTCAGTCGGAACAATTTGCCCATCTCTGGCGGGCAGTCGGTTCAGAGGTTTATCGTGCTCCCAATACCAAAACAAAAATTTGGTTTAAATTTACCATTGATTGGCAAGACCACAGTGACACTTTAGCGGTACTTTTTGTATGGCTACCTCCGCCAATGGTAGACCAGTTTAGCATCTTAGTTCCGTCAGTAGACCAATCGTTTCGCCTTATCAATACGGGCACCAATCTACCTCATGCAAGCAGGGATATTGACAATCAACTCTATGCTTTTAAGCTTGCACTTAGCCGTAACAAACAACACACCATATACGGTTACATAGATAATATAAATGGCGCCATACCAGCTGCCTTGCCACTCTATCTGTATTCAGAAGCAAGTTACAAACAGTTAGAAGAAAATACCATCATAGTCAGTGTCATTTTATATTCGGTGGTAGGCGCCATACTGCTTTACAATTGCTGTCTCTTTTTAACACTGAGGTCGCCAATCTACGGTATGTATTTGGTTTTCTTGGTAACAGTGGTGATCACATGTATGTTTAGCGATGGTACGTTACTGCGCTGGGCCTTTCCGGAAAATCCATTGTTAGCAAAACGGGTTGGCATAGCTAATGCCGCTATATCATTAACTGCATATTGCACTTTTGTCTTTACCGCAATTAATGGAAAAAAATATTGGCCGCAACTGAAATCTATCTACCACACCGTTGTAGGAATAGGTATTTTTATATTTTTACATAACACTTTGGCAGCTAATCTACCTTTAGCTGCAAATATTACCCAAGGATATGCTCTAATTGTTTTACTTTTTACATTAGTGTTAATTATCTTAGCGGTCCGCAGACGGCAACCCACTACACGTTACATATTATTAGCGGAAGTTATGACAATATCCGGTTCTTTGTCATATGTATTCATGATCCATGACGTTCTGCCTTACAACTGGATAAGCTATTGGGGTATCCATTGGGGATCTATATTTGAATCAATCTTACTGTCGCTAGCGCTAGCGGCACAAACCCAATTACTGCGCCGTCAGGTTATAGAAAACTTTCATAAATATGAACATCTATACGAAAATTCATTACAAGGTCTATTTCAATTCTGTCTGCGCAGCCAAACACTTAAATGCAATAACTCACTAGCGACTTTACTCGGTTTTGAATCGAAAGAAGTACTCATGGCAAATGGCAGGCTCGATAAGTATCAACTGGATTTCTGGAATCAGCCCGAATTATCTGCAAATCTGTTTCAAACTGGGCACATTAGTAATTATGAGATACAAATATATCGATACGATAACAATGATAAAATATGGGTTTCTATTGACATGAGGCTAATCGATGACAAAGAAGGAAACCCTTCTTTTGTAGAAGGTTCCATCACTAATATTGATGAACATAAGCTTAAAGAACAAGAAGAAAAACTTAGAGAACAGGCCCAACAATTAGCCCTTGAGAATCTTCATAAATCATCAGTATCAAAAAAAGAGTTTCTATCGACAATTAGTCATGAACTAAGAACACCAATGAATGGAATCGTTGGTTATCTAGAGCTGTTAAAAGAAGAAACCTTGGATTTTGACGTTAAGATGCATCACGACAATCTAGGCATCTACGCCGGAGAAATGATGTCTTTGGTCGATCGCATCTTGCATTTAACTGAAATGCAAGCAGGTAATTTATCGAGTGATGATTCAACTAAAGAGCAAGAAAAAGTCATATCAGAAAAACCTATTACTACTGACGACAAAGACGCCCGTAACGCCAATATCCTAATTGTCGAAGACAACATTACAAATCAAAAAATATTAGCCGCATTAGTCAATAAATTTGGTCACCAATCAACTAACGCTATCAATGGCATTGAAGCACTAAATGTCTTAGCTAAAAGCCACTACGACCTAATTTTGATGGATTGTCAAATGCCTAAAATGGATGGATTTGAAGCAACCCGAAATATTCGGGCTGGCATTGGCAACCATAGTGATGTGCCAATTATTGCGGTAACCGCAAATGTGATGGATAACGATATTAACCGCTGCTTCGAATGCGGTATGAATGACTACTTGGCGAAACCAATTAACAAGAGTTTGTTGCAAAATAAGCTAAACCAATGGTTATAAAATTGTTAGTAAAATTAACGACTATTATCTTAACATGGTGCATTGCCATTCAATACGGCCATGCCAATGTAAATAGTGTTCCAGAATGGACTGAAATCAAATCACTCAATGAGCGTTTCCACTTAACTCCAACGCTTCACTATATCGATAATAGTGAAATCCCGATGACAATTGATGATATTCTTGAAAACCCTAATCATCTCAACTGGCAAAAAATGCAGTTGGGTTTGACTGAATTTGCCAACAAATACTGGTTCCGTATTGATATTATATGGCAAGGTAAAAGATCAGAAGACGCTGTCTTGTATCTTGCCAGTCAACCCGTATCCTTTCCCAACATTGGCATGATTATAAATGATAGCGATAAACCGAAACCCACTATTTTTTCTACTGGATACATGGCAAACTATGACTCACGTGATATAAAGCGTAAGCAATTTGCTTTTAGTATTCGGTTAGAGCCTGGCAAAAAAAATTCAATTTATGGTTGGATAGATAATAGTGAAACGGCATTGCCTTTGGAATTACCTATCTATTTAATCAGTCAACAAGATTTCGAACAAGAGCAACAGCTGTGGAAGTATATTTCAATCGGCTTTTATGCAGTAATGACAGCCCTATTACTATATAATATCTTTTTACTCATCATTTTACGTGAACCACTTTACCTCATCTACGTCTTTTATCTAGTATTCGCCACATTAAATAGCGCATTAATAGACGGTACATGCTTAGCATTGTTTTGGCAAAACAGCCCGAATTTCAACGCCCATGCCTTATATGCCATCGGTGCAATTACCATGATGCTGTATTTGGCATTTATATTCGAGTCCGTAAACGATATTGGAACTTGGATAACACGTAAATCCTTTTATATGGGCGTCACCGGCTTCGGCGTCCCTATTGTTATAAGTTCAATCTTTGCATTAAACACTTTCGTTGCGTCAGCACTACTACAAATCTATGTCACTGTCGGCGTATTAGTAGCTTTACTTATCATTATACTGGCTATTATTGCCAAACATCCCACTGCAAAATACTTGTGTATTGCTGAAATAACAGGACTCTCCAGCGTGCTTGTTTTTATCATGATGTTACACGGCATCTTGCCCGTTAATATGCTGAGTCTTTGGTCGCTACACTGGGCAGTCTGTGGGGAAGCAATTTTATTCTCACTATCATTGGCTGCCAGAACTCGACTTATACAACAACAAGCTATAGATAATATTGAAAAATACGAGTTATTGTACACTCGTTCAGTACAAGGGTTGTTTCAATACAACTTACAAGAGCGAGATTTAAAATACAACGACGCGCTAGCCAACATCATGGGGTTATCGACAGATAAAGATAGCATTAACTCATCTGCGATGCGGGATAAAACCACAGCTCTCTGGGAAAATAATGAATTGGTCAAAAAGTTGTATCAAAAGGGCAGCCTCAATGATATTGAGCTACAAATACCGCGCGATAATGACAATTCGACAATTTGGGTTTCCATGGATATTAGCGTGGTTTACGATGCCGACGGCAAACCACTTTATCTCGAAGGTTCAGTTCTCAATATCAATGCGCGTAAACTCAAAGATTATGAGCGAAAACTTAAGGAAGAAGCGCTGCAACTTGCGTTAAATAACATGCAAGAATCAGATAAATTGAAGCAAAGTTTTCTTTCTACATTGAGTCACGAAATGCGTACGCCGATGAATAAAATGCTAACCACATTGTCATACTTGGTTGCTAAACAGTGCTCAGCAAAAGTAGCGGGCTATCATCGATCTTTAACCGAATGCTGTTCTGATATGATGCAATTATTAGATCGCATTCTCGATTTCACCAAAATACAGTCAGGCAAACTTCAGTTACAAGAATCCCCGTTTAAAATTGATGATCTCATACATAATGTTAAGTCAATATATACACCGCTTTGTCAAGATAAGGGACTAGATTTTCTCATCGAGCGCGAAGGCGACTTTCCCAATAGCTTTTTAGGCGACCACGAGAAGTTGAATCAGATAATAACAAACCTGCTTAACAATGCGTTGAAGTTTACCAATGAAGGCAGCATTATCGTTAAAGTTAGCGCTTGTCCCAAGCCTACGACCGACAACGCAGCACAACAAGATGACCCACGTGATTATGTCATCTTATTTAGCGTACAAGACACAGGTATTGGAGTCGATGTTCAAGATAGGCGTAAAATCTTTGCCGACTTTAGCCAAGCCGATGGTTCTTTTAAACGAGAACATGGCGGGCTTGGTATTGGTCTAGCAATCTGCAGAGAGTTCATCAATCTGATGGGTGGTACGCTCACCTACATGTCCTTGCCCGGTAAAGGGACACGTTTTGATTGTATTGTTGATTTAGCGGCGTCGCAGCCAAGCTAAAGCGCCGACTACAGTTTTGAGCGTCTGAATGTATGGGTTTCCCCCCCTAGTTTTCGCCCTGAGGGAGTTCCAGCGAATTTCCTTTTCTATTTTGAGCTAGGTCAGGTGACATCCAGCGCTGCAAGCGATAGGATTAGCAAATCGACTATATAACCAGCTTAACTTATAACCGGCTTAACTTTGGTGACACAATGATAAACAACCTGTTAGTCATTACTGATCAAGAAGACAGCAATACATTTGCGCTAGAAAAAGCGTGTAGTATTGCCGCACCGTTTGATGCAAGAATAACCGTTGTATCATGTATCTCAAGCTCAGATGCAGGCAATAACGAAGCCTCACTGGCCGAAGCAAGACACCAACTACAAAGCACAGTAGAGGCCATTTTCAACAAAACTGATACCACCACTCTGGTGTTAGTGACAGACGATATTTCCAGCACCTTGACTCAAGAATGCCGTTCGCGTCAAATTGACCTCGTGGTAAAAACAGGTCATCGTAGCGAACGTTTATTCTATACACCGCTCGACTGGCAATTGATTCGGCACCTACCCTGCCCCGTGCTTATCGCAACGGAAAAAAAATGGATCGGCCGCTCAAAAGTTATAGCAACGGTCGACATTGGTGATGATAACCCAATCCAATCCCAACTCAATCAAGATGTATTGCAGTGGGCTAACCAATGGGCCAAGGTAAATGATGATACTCTTGCTGTATCCTATATTATCCCCGTATCCGAAGTTTTAAACGATATGGATATCATCGATGCCAATCGTGTTGAAAACCGAAGAAAACCTCAGTTGACTCAAGATATGCTAGCACTCACCACCAAGTTGAATATTGAAAATCCTGACATATGTATTGAAGCAGGCGACCCCCATAAGGAAATTCCAAGTCTAGCTAGCAAAAAGAAAGCCGATTTAGTTGTCTTGGGCAGTGTGGGACGTACCGGCTTAAAGGGCTTACTGGTGGGTAACACGGCAGAACAAGTGTTGAAAAACATGCACACTGATGTTCTTATTGTCCGTGCTAAGCCCCAGTAGCTCAGGTCAAGTCCTCGATTTTAACGCGTACCCGCATAAGCTGTACCTGGCATTGGCTTGAGGAAAAAACCAGCGAGGTTATCCTCAGCATCGCTACCGAAACCGACGATGAGGCCGTCATTGTTAATACCGATAATTTCCCTGAAGCTGCGCCAATCGTGTGGAGCAACTAATTCGGTTAGAGATTTTAGGCCCTCACCATCGGCATGCACGTAGCCATTTAGCCTATCAGATATAATGGTTATACCATTGTCGTTAATCTTCATCCAGAAGGGTTCATCTAACATACCTAGGTCAAACAATTCCTGGGTGGCAAGATTGTACTTAAAACCATGATAATTACCGTTCTCATCTCTAAAACTACCGACAACAACATCATTTTCATTAATACCCATAGGCATATGTAAGTCAACGTCACCGACTGATAAAAAACTAAACTCGCCATTATAACGAGCAAAACCCTTTTCCGCTGGCGAGCCGATTGCTTCCGCACAGTAACCAACTACTGTACCATTATCATTGATATCTGACGGAAAGACATAAGGCAGTGCCGTACCGCAAATATTCACTGGCAACAACTCACCATTTTCAAAAATAAAACCCTGCTCACCAATATCTAACGCGCCAATAGCAGTACCATGATTATTCACACCAAATAAACTGCTAAAATTATATTGGCTAAGATCAAACAAATCAGATAATAAAGTGTTGTTACCGCCGTCATTTAGGTAAGCGTTATTAAAACCGCCGCCGACGATAATCCCGTTATGGCTGATATCCCAAGGAATATCTAACAAATCCGGTCGCTCAACGAAGCCCCCGTTCTCGAAGATAACTGGCACTCCCATAATTGTACCAATGCCGACTACAGTGCCGTCATTATTAATAGCACGCGGTCTAAAAATCACATCTGCCGGTAATGATGCTGCGCCAATTTTCTCAACGGTATATGCTGGCGTTGGCTTTGGTTCAGTACAGGCGGATAAAAAAACCAAAGCACCAATAGCGCCAAGATAAAGCGTTTTTACCTTCATTGTTCCACTCCTACTCTTTCTTTCCTGTAATCTCGTTACTGGAATTTCAATTTCGTCACTATGCTCAGGTTTTCACAAGTCCTATCACTAAACTTTTAGACCGACAGCATTTTGTTTACTATTTTTAATTGCCGGAATAAACTGTCCCTTGTTGTGGTGTGAGCAAAAAACCAAGATTCTCCCCATTTTCATCAACACCAAAGCCAACGATCATACCTAGTTCATTAATATCAGAAATATCATTCAATGCCTGCCAACTATTGGGCTCTACTAATTCCTCAAGTGCTTTCATGCCCGTGCCGTTTGTATGAACATAATTGTTGTTACCGGTTGTAATAATCGTCACGCCTCTATCGTTGATATCTAGGAATGACAGTCCATCTAACGGGCCTAAATCAACAAACG
>JANQMK010000131.1 GCA_028280085.1 Pseudomonadales bacterium | reverse complement strand
CTACCGTCATCAAATTGAAATCGATATTAAGGCATTTAAAGACATTTTATTGGGCTTATTCTTTGTTTCAGTTGGCCTGCAAATCGATCTGACACTGCTATTCGATCATTGGTTCCGAATTATAGTCTCAGCTATCGGCCTATTATCATTCAAAACACTATTAATCATGGCCATTGGTTGGAGCCTTGGGGAACGCAAGGCAACGGCGTTACGTACCGGTTTAGTATTATCCCAAGGAGGAGAGTTTGCATTCGCACTCATTTCAATGGCAACGCTAAGCAAAGTAATCCCCCCAGATGTCAGCTCTTTTATGCTGCTCGTTGTCATCGCCACCATGCTAATTAGCCCAGCCATCATCAGCAATGTTCGTTCTATATCCGATAAGATTTTCAAAGATCAAAGTAACTTGTCCGTCGATCAACTGGGTCCTAGTAAAGAAATACATGGCATGAAGCATCATGTCGTCATCGGCGGTTATGGCAGAATCGGAGAAACTGTCGCACACTTTCTTGATTCAAATAATATTCCTTATGTCGCAATGGATACAAATGTGCGT
The DNA here is from genome assembly GCA_028280085.1 of Pseudomonadales bacterium. Lineage (GTDB taxonomy): Bacteria > Pseudomonadota > Gammaproteobacteria > Pseudomonadales > JANQMK01 > JANQMK01. Next base: position 5,785 of record JANQMK010000131.1, on the reverse strand, counting down.
TTGGTATCAGAACAGCGACGTCAAGGCAATCGTAATCTAATATATGGTGACTGTAACAAAATACAAATGCTAAAAGCGTGTGGCATAGACCAAGCTCGATTAGTCGTACTAAGTTTTCGTTTTCTGTCTGAAGCTATCACTACGGTGGAACAAATCCGGTCAAATTACCCAGATTTACCTATCATCGTTCGAGCGCATCACGAAAATGCTTTTGAAGAGCTAATTCTAGCAGGTGCTAATCATGTCGTCCCAGAGATGCTTGAAGCCAGCTTCATGGTAGCCACACAAACCCTTTCGCTACTCGGGATCGATGAACAAACCATCGTAGAGCAAATAAAGGAAGAACGAGATAGGCGCTTCGGTTGTAACTATGATTATACACCATAGATTACACACCATAGAATCTCGGAGTAATTATCCAGCAGCAAATGAAACAATCCTACTAATCTCACAAAGAGGACGACCACTTTGTTGTTGCCATTGGTTAAACGCATCCTGCACCAACTTTAAGTCACGCATTGAAGTCGGCATCTTTGTAACTATGTTGTCATTGACCAATATGGAAACCACATCATCCGTCAAACGAAATGTATCTTTACCGACCATACGCAAAAAAGCCGGCCCTGAGTTACCTCCTAAATGCGCACCTCGTTTTTTAAGTAGCTGCCATAGACCAATAATATCCGTTTCTGGCCAACGGCTTATAAACCGTCCAAAACTGCCATGCTCTTCCGCAATATCTTTAACAAAGACGGCGTTGTCTCGTACTGTTTTTATTTTTCCATAATGACGAATAATCGTTTTATTCTTCATATGAGCATCCAGTTCATCGTCACTCATCATGGCACAGCGAATGGGTGCAAACCGATAAAAAGCTTCCTCAAATGCTGGCCACTTAGCATCAACGAGCGAATGCTTTAGACCTGCACGAAATACCCGACGCGATATTTCCGACAAATAGCGATCGTCACCAAGAGAAACTAGTCGCCGTTTAGAACTAACCTCCGGCAAGTTATCCTCTATTGCTTTTTTACTGCCCTTATTCTTTATCGCTTGCTGGTAAATACTATCGAAAGATCGCATAGCAGATTAGTCTCTCATTCTTCATTATTTGCAGCAGACTGCTGTTGCTTTTGTAAAGTCCACAAGTGAGCGTAATGACCTTCTCGATCAAGCAATGTTTGATGATTTCCCTGTTCCACTATCTTACCTTGATCTATAACCAATATCTGATCTGCATTAACGACTGTCGCTAAACGATGGGCAATCAATAAAGTTGTCACCCCCTGGGTAACATGAGCCATAGCCTCTGATATAGTGCGCTCACTAACACTATCTAGTGATGAGGTAGCTTCATCAAAAATCATAATAGCAGGCTTTTTTAATAGTGCTCTAGCAATGGCGACTCGTTGCTTTTCTCCGCCCGATAGCTTTAAGCCTCTTTCACCAACAACGGTATCATAGCCGTCGGGTAATTGATTAATGAAATTTTCCAAGTAGGCTAGCCTCACCGCTTCTTCCACATCCCCTCTAGCAACCCCCGGACAACCATACTCAATATTATGATAAAGAGTATCATTAAATAATACCGTATCTTGCGGCACAACGGCTATAAGAGATCGCAAACTATGTTGAGTAACCTTCTTAATATCCTTGCCGCCAACTTTTATCGAACCACTATCCACATCATAAAATCGGAATAGGAGCCGAGCAATAGTTGATTTACCGGAACCACTTTCGCCAACTAATGCAATAGTTTGACCGCGCCGTACAGAAAACGAAATACCTTTCAATATCTCCCTTTCAGGATGGTAGCCAAAATGGACATTCTCAAAGACAATGTCGGCGGCATAATCAGCTATATCAATAGCATCTTCAGCATCAACAACTTTTGGTTTCAATTCCTTAATATCAAATAGTTTAGCCACATCAACTAAGGCGCCTTTCATTTCTCGATAAACAAACCCTAAGGCACCCAAAGGAATAAATATTTGCAACATAAAGGCATTAACCATGACCAGATCGCCCAAGGTAGCAATCCCATCTACGACTCGTTGTGCAGCTAATGCCATCATCGCGGTAACACCACAAGCTATAATTAACGCTTGACCCGAATTTAACAAAGTCAGCGACAATCTATTTTTCACTTTAGCTTTTTCCCAGCTCCGCAGAGTTGTATCATATTGGGAAGCCTCATGCTCTTCGTTACCAAAATACTTCACAGTTTCATAGTTCAGCAAGCTATCAATGGCCCGAGTATTTGCCTTATTATCCATAGCGGCAGATTCTCGTACAAAGCCGGTACGCCATTCAGTCGTATAGATAGAAAAAACAATATATATCACCACCGAGGCTAAACCAATAATCGCAAACCAGATGTCAAATTTGTAAAACAAGATACCAATAACTAGAACAACTTCCAAAATAATAGGTACTATGCTAAATAAAATAAAACGCATTAAAAAACTAATACCCCGTGTGCCGCGTTCAATATCACGTGATATTGCGCCAGTTTTTCTCGCGAGATGATAAGATAAATCTAAATTATGCAAATGACGGAAAACATCTAGACCTATCTCTCTAATAACGCGCTCAGCAACTCGAGAAAACACCGCGTCACGCAATTCAGCAAAGAACACGTTGGTAAAACGCAATAAGCCATAAGCCGCAAGTAGCCCAACAGGCACTACAAGCACATAGCCAACTGTCTGGCTATCGATGTCGAGTCCATCTATGATATATTTCAATACCATCGGCATAACGACGCCCGCGATTTTAGCAGCAATAAGCAACGACATCGCGATGGACATCGCAACTCGGTAACTTAAAATCGCAGGTAATAACTTTAACGCTGTTCCCCAGTTTTCCTGACCAGAGATATCTTCTTCTCGCAACAATGGGCGCATAAATTACCTATTTCAATACACCAAATTCAACAGACCTCAACCTACTTATTTGAGCAAGATATAACTACCCTTATAGTCGATGGCAGCAATATACAAACTATCCAAAATAGGCTAGCTTGTTCAGAGCCGACCAAATAACTTTAGAACACTACCGTTTGCTATCGAATTTTAACCATACTCCGTTAGCTTTTAGCAATAAAACCGTTATGACATATTTCCTACCAACAGTCACCATGATACAGCAATACAGCCATTTCTCCGTAAAAAACTGCTATCGTTAATAGATTATCAATACCTTTACCTGGTAATAGGTCACCATAAACGTTACGGCATGGCAAAAGATTGTAGCATGTACATAAACACCAACAAAAAAGCAAAGCGACATACCACCTTTGGTTTGAATTCTACCCTTTGTTCAATGTTCTTACTCAGTGGCTCAACCTATGTGTTGGCTTCCGTAGCGCAAGATGATATTCGCGCACCGGCTGAGATCATCAGTGATTATCAACATCTCCTTTCACCATTAAGCACGGTCGATAGTACGCCGAATTGGACATACAATATCGCCCTACATAATGACGGCCCAGAAGATAATGCAGAGTGGTTACAGAGTTTTAGCATAAACAGCAGCCAAGAGAAACTTTCAGCTACCGATATGGGTTTCGCTTATACAACTTCTCAATTTAAGGGTCAACATGACTATTCTTTCTATATTCAAAGCAACATTAAGGCGTTAGAAACCAATAATCAAGATTGGCAGTGGCAACTTAACGTATTGCATCAGGATTACGATGCCTCAGCATTTGATGAGGACGTAACATATAAAAATACGATAACAGAAGTAGAAGCTGGTATCACTACAAACTGGTATGCTTCAAACAGCTACTATTTTTCTTTTGGTGTGCATTTGCTTAATCAGCGCCTTGACCAAAACGCAGAAATTCTCTCGATCATTACCTTAAACCAAACATTGATTGAACAAATCATAAGGAATCAAAATAGTAGCAATCCGACATTAACTGAACTGTTAAGTGATATCGAAAGACTTTCAAACTCCGCAGTGGCAATTATTCCTCTTAAGTCCAGCCATGATTTTTTATTATCAAGCTTGACTCTCTCATCACATTATTTCACTGACCAACTTGCTGCAACGCTTTCCTTAAACTACAAAAAAAATATTCAGCACTACTCCAATGATGAGAAAATTCAGTTCAGACGCCTAGGTCGGCTTGATACCCGCACTAATTACCAACGACACCATCTCAATGCAGCTTTCACTTACCAACGTAATAACACTACTAGAAAACGACCTACCAATACGCCTCATGAATTGACTTTATCCATATCAGGTCAATTTAGTTTCAACGATAGATTAGTTCCCCACGCTCAATTCTCTCTAGGTGGGTTTAATAGTGTTAGAGGCTACGATGAGCATACCGCGTCAAGTGATCAGGGAATTTACATCCAGCTTGAATACCATATAAAAAATTATGTATTCAAATCACAGACAACAGCATCCTCGCTATTTTTCTTTATTGATGTCAGTACCGGCAAAAATATTGAGAGTAATCAATCTTTTCCCCATGCAAGTTACGACATCAAACCAATCGATAGCCATGACTTCGCAATGCTAAGTACAGGTGTAGGATTAGAACTAACATTTAATAGTGGCTTTACGGTGTTATCTAACATAGGTGTAGTGCTTAAAGACCTGGAGTATCTCGATGAGCAGGTCATCGCTTACACACGAGTGAACAGCCTTGCGCGCCTCCGACCAGCCGGCTCTCAGACGACGCTAATTCTAGCGCCAGAAAGGACAAAATTAGCCAAATCGGGCGATACAGCAATTCATTTTAGACTACAGTATCGATTTTGACGGCGTATATTACTGTTTTATATGTATTTTTTATCGCCATATTAATGTCAACTAAACTTTGTCCAGCGCGTTATTAATCATAGCAGCAGCGAAAGCCGTTAACTGACACACTGGGGCACCTGTATTAGCACATTGCACAGCACAGCGTCGTCTTTGGCTACCCCAACAGAAATCGGTAGTCTACACTGAACAGCGCGAAAAAAGATTAATGATTTAAAGGGCGAAAATCCTGAACAGTCACGTCCAGCTAGAGCAATTCCTGGCCTCAGTAGAACGAAAGGCCTTTCGCATCGCAGAAATTGCGACCGGCAGTCGAGATGATGCCTTAGACATTGTACAAGAGGCAATGATGGCACTGGCAAAAAACTATGGTAACAAAAGCGCAGCTGAATGGGGGCCTATTTTTAATCGTATACTGCACAATAAAATTACTGACTTGCACCGTAAAACCTCAGTCCGAGACAAGGTGAGAGGCTGGTTAGTATTTAGCAAAGATACTGAGACGCACGAAGATCCTATACAATTGGCACCAGATCCTTGTAACCAAGATCCGATAAAACTTGTAACAGAAAAAGTTGCCACTGAGCAAATTATTGAAGCAATGAGCGCGCTCTCTAAGCGGCAACGGCAGGCATTTTTGTTAAGAGCTGTTGAAGGATGCAACGTTGAAGAAACTGCAAAAGCGATGGGTTGTAGTATAGGTAGCGTCAAGACTCACTATTCTCGCGCATTAATCGCGATGAAAACTAAGCTAGAGGCATATTGGTAATGGCAGAGCATAAAACTAAAGACAGGACAGTCACCGCAGATGTGGATAAAGACACCGAGAAAGCCATTGCTCGCCTTGCACGTACCGCGATTGAGGACAGCCTAGATAGTATTGATGACCAAGACTTATCTCGGCTTAAAACGGCTAGAATGGCTGCTCTTGAACAGCTAGATGCTGGCAAAAAATTCCCGTTTTTCGCGCACAGAAATCAATGGGTACCAGCCGGCGCATTTG
>JANQMK010000123.1 GCA_028280085.1 Pseudomonadales bacterium | reverse complement strand
AGTTAGATAAAAATAATAGGAAAAATTGTCCGCTTATTTGAGTATCCACTAACTTAATGACAATCGCTTATTACAATTAATAGAATGGGGTTTAACTTTATACCTATATATGTCTATGGGCATAGTGTTTCTTAGGGTGGTTAATTGGTCGGTTTATTACATTAGCTATATCGCATTGGGTCATTAAACTGAGTGCCTAATAAGTAACTTAGCGGCAAATGAATTGATGAGTTAAGTAGATAGTTTTTTCAGCCGATAAAAGTTATTGGGTAAACTCAGTTTATTTTACCAATAGAGTGAGTCAGATAACACCAGGTTGAGATAAAGTGCTTCTTTGTTCTCACCAGTGGAAGAACCAACTAACGAAAGAACGATATACGAGACTAGCTGGCTGAAATATAGAGTGGAGTAGTATGAGCTTGCGTGAGTTTTTAGATAAACTGTGGTTACAGGGCCTCGAACTGTGGACAGAGGGAGAACACCTAAGATTCCGCGGTAGCTCAGAGTTAATGTCTAGACATTTAGATAAACTACGTGAAAACAAATCAGAAATTTTAGCTATTCTTGCCGAAGATAGTCAAAGTTACACGGGCTTTCCGCTGAGCCACGGCCAGCGACTTATTAAACTTTTGCATGATATTTGCCCCCATTCATCCGTCAATAACCTCGTTGCCATTGCCAAAATTAGGCCGTCCACAGATTGGGATGCGCTGCAACAAGCGGTACATGTTATCGTTCATCGACACGAAGCCCTCCGTAGTTACATCACCCAAAGAGAGACTTTACCCATTCAGCGAATAAAAAATGTAGAAGAAGTTCTTATTAACTACCGTGAAGTCATTGGGTGGTCTCAACAGCAGGTCGTAGAGTCATTGTGTGTGAAAGCCGATGAGCCTTTTAGTCTTACAGATGGGCCCTTAGTGCGGGTAATGTGTTTGCAGAATTGCGTTCAAGGCTTTGACTATTGCTATTTTATGTTATGCGTACACCATATGGTTGCGGATCTTTGCTCGATGGAGATTCTAATTAGCGAAATAAACCGAGCATATAACTATATTGTCGCAGGTAAACAGCCAACACTGGCAAAACTACATCTAACCTATAAAGACTTCGTTAAGGCTGAAGACCATAAATTTCACAGTTATGAAGATAAGAGTTATGAAGATAAGAAAGGAAAAGTAAACGAGCAAAAACAGCTGGAGCATGAGATGCTCAGTATGGGTTTTGCCGGTGACAATAATGAGCGTCAAGCTGAGCCGCTGTTTCACGGTGCAAGCTACGAATTCGAACTACCTGCTGCATTGACTAATACAGTTTATACTTTGATCGAGTCAAAAGATATCACGCCTTTTAATATTTTAATGTCAGCTTTTCAGGTATTACTTTGTCACTATTCAGGCCAACAAGATATTGTCATTACTATACCCATAGACTGCAGAGAGCGAACAAAGTTGAAGAAAGTCGTTGGCTGCTTTACCAATTTTGAGGTTGTTGAAGAGCGTATAGTACAAGATATGAGTTTTGTTGAGCTATTAGCGCGTAATAAGAAAAAAGAGCGCTATGCTCAAGTCTGTTATGAAGATTTCTTGCAAGCGTTGTGTGATAAAATCATGCCGGTTAAAGATAGAAGTTGCTCGTCGGTGTTAAGAGTGGCTATGTCATGGCATAAACTTGACGACTCGACCTGGCTAGAAGGGGGGGCGGATAATCTATTTCAGGAGATTTTATCAATTGGTCAAATAAGATCTCCATATGATATAGCACTTAATGTAGTAGAAGGTAAAAACGCGTTGAAGGGTAGTTTGCACTATCAAACTAATATATATGACGAAAACATCATTGCCCAGATGTACCGTTATTTTGAAATGCTGTTGAGTATGGCAACAGCTAGTTTAGAGCAGTCAATGGACAATATTACCGTAAAACAATTACGGGAAAAATGTTGGGGAGAGATGTTCAGTGATAAGGTTTTAGCGGCGGAAAAGAATAGTGGTTCCATTGCACCACGCACGCCTTTAGAACATAGGCTGGCCATTATTTGGCAAAATCTATTTAAATTAGATCAAATTGGAGTTTATGATGATTTCTTTGAATTAGGTGGCCATACAGTATTGATAACTCAGTTACACTCACAGCTGAAATCAGCGTTAGCAGTAGAATTACCGATACACCTACTATTTAAGGCGACAACGATTGCTAGTTTGGCAGAAGTGATTACGTCAATGGCTTGCAATAATCAATCGTCTGAACGTGGTGAGGTCGACGCGTTTGAACAAGGATTACTATGACAGTTTTTGAGCTTATTTCTAAGCTAGGGGCATCTGGCATTAAGTTATGGTTAGAAGGGGAGCAACTACGATTTAAAGCGCCAAAAGGTATGCTGACTCAAGATCTGCGAGATCAGCTCGTGGCCAAGAAGCCAGAAGTGATTGCTTTTCTGCAGGGCACTAAGGTTGGTGAAGAATCCCTGCCAATTAAACCTGTGGCGAGAGATACCCCGTTAGAGCTGTCATTTTCGCAGCAGCGATTATGGTTTCTTGACCAACTAGAGCCTGGTACCGCATCCTACAATATACCCGTCGCATTGCGCTTAACAGGCCATTTGAATGTAGAAGTGTTACGTCAAGTATTTGAAGAAATTGTTCATCGGCATGAGGCCATCCGTACAACGTTTATTGTTAAAGATGAAAAAGCATATCAAGTTGTTCAGGAACCCTACCCCTGGCATTTATCAATTTTTCGCGATTTAAGTGAATTGTCTCAGCAAGATCGCGATCGTGCCCTGATTGAATTAGCAAATAATGAAGCGAGCCGATCTTTTGATTTAACTGATGGAACCCAGTCGCGTTATCGTCGCACACGGTTGATGCGTACGCGTTTGGTCCGTTTAACAGCACATGACGATCCTTCCCAAGAAGAGCATGTATTGTTTGTCACGATGCATCATATTATTTCTGATGGTTGGTCGATAGGTGTGTTAATTAATGAAGTTGCGACACTTTATGCCGCTTTTATTGAAAACAAGCCCTCACCGTTGGCTCCCCTTGCGGTGCAATATGCTGACTATGCCAAGTGGCAACGAGATTGGTTAAGTGGAGCCGTCCTTGATCATAAGATGGATTACTGGCGTGAGCAGTTGCATGGGGTGGCGGTGCTAGAGTTACCGACTGATTTCATGCGACCGCCGGTACAAACCTATAATGGTACCAGTCTTGATTTTACCTTATCTGCGGAGCTGACCGCGCAGTTAAACCAATTGTGTTTAACACAAGGTGTGACACTATTTATGTTGCTGTTATCAGCATTTAAAGTATTGCTGCACCGTTATAGCGGACAGACTGATATTTGCGTTGGTACCCCCATTGCCAACCGGGGGCGTAGCGAATTAGAACCATTAATCGGTTTTTTTGCTAACACACTAGCACTGCGTACCGATCTGTCAGGTAATCCTAATTTTGTAGATTTACTGAGTGCGGTACAAGATGTCACGTTAGCAGCTTACTCTCATCAGGATGTGCCATTTGAGCGGCTGGTGGAAGAGCTGGGTGTTGATCGCAACATGAGTTATGCGCCACTATGTCAAGTGGTATTTGTTTTACAAAATGCGCCGGCAGATTACAAAGTCGATTTAGCTGGCTTGCAGGTAGAAAAAGTGGTATTGCCTAATAGCAGTGCTAAATTTGACTTATCACTCAGCTTAACAGAAATTGATAATAAGCTAGTTGGGGGTATTGAATACAATACAGATCTTTACTGTGCTGAGACCATAGCATGTTATTTACGCCATTACGAAAATATTTTGCAGGCGGTTGTTGCTGATATCAATGTGCCAATTTGTCATGTTGATCTCCTCGATCATGCCGAAAAGCAACAGCAGCTTGTTGATTGGAACAGGGTACAGAGTGATGCGTTTTGCAAGAGCACTATACATCACGAGTTTGAAAAAGTTGCTGAGCGATATGCTGAGAAAACGGCGTTGGTTTTTGCTGGCCAACGGCTAAATTATAAAGAACTGAATTTACGTGCCAATCAGCTCGCGCATCATCTAATTGAGAAAGGCGTAAAGATTGGCGATATTGTTGGCCTCAATGTAAATCGTTCGATTGATATGATCGTTGGTATTTTAGGTATCTTAAAAGCAGGTGCCGTTTATGTACCCCTCGATCCCTCTAGCCCATTAGACCGAATAAATTATATCCTTGAAGATGCTAATATTAGCTTGTTGGTGACACAACGAGGGTTAACGAGTCAATTAGTTAGTGAATCGAGGCAACTCATTTATCTCGATGAGTGGCAGGCTATAACAGGAAAACTACCGACAACTGCCATCGATAATTTGAATCTTCCTGTTACTGATGAAGATCTTGCCTACATTATCTATACCTCTGGCACAACTGGCAGACCCAAGGGGGTATTATTACCTCATCGCAATGTTATTCGCTTATTCTCAGCCACAAAAGAATGGTTTGATTTTAATGAGCATGATGTTTGGACAATGTTCCACTCATTTGCGTTTGACTTTTCTGTGTGGGAAATGTGGGGAGCACTACTGCATGGTGGTCGCTTGGTTATTGTGCCCCATGAGCTAACACGCTCGCCTCAAGAATTTTACCAATTGCTATTAACAGAGAACGTAACCGTGCTTAACCAGACGCCATCTGCATTTGGTCAACTTGTCCTCGCGGACGAAAGTTATATGGCGGTGCCGGATGCAGCCGATGCATTATCGCTACGTTACGTCATCTTTGGTGGAGAACTGTTAGATTTTTCCATACTAGAGCGATGGTGTGATCGGCGTGGTTTAGATCAGCCACAGTTAATAAATATGTACGGTATCACTGAGACCACTGTGCATACCACCTATCATCGTATTGGGCTCGACGACTTGAAGGATGGGTCCAGCATTATAGGTCGAAAAATTCCTGATTTAACGCTCTATATTCTTGATGCTCAGTTACAACTATTACCACTTGGTGTTGCAGGCGAAATTTATATTGGTGGCGCTGGTGTAGCTCAGGGCTATTTAAATAATTCTGAACTGACTAACCAACGCTTTATTTACCATTCGGTAATGGGTTCACCTAAGCAACGGTTATACCGTAGTGGAGATTTAGCGAGATATTTGCCTAATGGCAATGTGGAATACCTTGGGCGCATTGATGATCAGGTTAAAATTCGTGGGTTTAGGGTAGAACTGGGGGAAATTGAAGCCGTAATCAGTGATTATAAAGGTGTGCAAC
>JANQMK010000110.1 GCA_028280085.1 Pseudomonadales bacterium | reverse complement strand
TAAACGTTGCAATGGGGACAGCCGGCGATTCGCTTGCGCGGACGGTGGAAACCTTTGTTAATTTATCGATTCCTAAGATATACACTGTTAAACCTGAAGAAATAGGTAGTGCACTGGGGAGTTTGAGGACGTCTGAATCAGATGTAGTCTCTGTCGTGCGTCAGAGCTTTCAATGCGATCTGGGTCAGCGTGGGTTGCGTGGAGAAGCACTGGTGGTTTTTAGTGAGCAGAGTTTCCAAGACCTTGCAGAGCTTATGGCCTATGACGAGGTATTGACAGGCGAAGCGGAACAAGAACTACTGTTAGATGTGTCAAATATATTAAATGGGGCATGTTTGAACGGTATTGCAGATCAATTGGAAACTAGCCTATCTTATAGCCCACCTTCTATATTGGGCCAAAGTATATTGGTCTCTGAGCTAATGCAGCGTGAGGAACTGACATGGGATCAGGCGCTTTCGGTGCAGATTAACTATAGCTTAGAAAATCGCTCTTTCAGTTGCGATTTATTGTTGCTGATGCCGGGAAGTTCCATTGATTTCCTATTTGCAAAACTTGATGAATTTTTAGAAGAAGAATAAGTTGGTTTGTTCTTGTGAACGATAGCTTAGCGGACACTATAGTTGATCGAGTTGATGTCGGCATTTTTGTGCTGAACGAAGCTATGGAAGTGCAGCTTTGGAATCGGTTCATGCAGACCCATAGTGGCATGAGCTTAGAAGATGTTAGTGGCAAAAACATCATTGAGGTATTTCCAGAAATTCCTGAGCGTTGGTTCCGACGCAAAGTTAATGGCGTTTTTATATTAAAGAACCAGGCTTTTACTTCCTGGCAGCAGCGTCCTTTTCTAATAAAATTTTCCCATAACCGCCATGTCACCGGCGGCGTTGAATTCATGTATCAGAATTGTGTTTTGATACCCATTAAAGATGCTAATGATAATGTTACCTCGGTTTGTGTCACCTTATACGACGCGACAGATGAAGCGATTAGCCAAAATTTGGTAAAAGAAGCGCGTGATCGGCTTGAATATTTGAGTCGCGTTGATGCTTTAACGCAACTCTATAATCGGGGCTATTGGGAGAGTGTGTTAGAACAAGAGTTCAAACGTCATAAACGGTATAGTGATACGGCTAGCTTGCTTATGATGGACTTAGATCATTTCAAATCGATCAATGACAATTATGGACACACTGTTGGTGATGATGTATTGCGTGCAGTCGCCAATGTGCTCAGCACATCAATACGAGAGACAGACCTTGCGGGACGTTATGGTGGTGAGGAATTCGGTATTATCATGGCTGGCACCTCGTTGGAAGGGGGGTTGTCACTTGCTGAGAGAATTCGGACGCGTGTTGAGGCCTTAACAATTCAAAGTGGTGATGTGGAGCTGACTGTCACTTGTAGCATGGGGATTACAGTCTTTGATGAGAGCCTCCCTACTCATGAAGCCTTGATTGCTCGGGCGGATGATGCCCTTTACCAGTCAAAGAAGAATGGTCGAAATCAAGTTACAGTGTACCAGGCTGATACGGCTTAGCTGATTAACTATCCACACTATTATCCTTCTCTATTAACGTTACTGTCGTTCTGCAATATTGCTTAGTTTTGTGTTCTTCTCTCTAGGGCTTTCTCCTAAAGCCTAGTAACCATGTGGGCTTTCGTCAGTTCAGTAGACTTTGACCTAAACTGATACTTATGTTATTTTCGCCGCCCCGCTGGACGCGGTACTAAATGCAAATGCGACACGCTTTAAATCAGCTATGTAAAAATCCAAGTTTAAATGAATCTTTTTATCCTTATGGGCTAGACGTTGTGGCAAAATTGATTGCAGCGGACCTAAGTCAATCTTGTGGGGCTGCTGCCGCAACTTTTTCAACATCCTGTTGAGAAAATTCAGCGTCGTTTGATGACACGAAAAAGCCTTCGACGCAACGAATGACAGGCTCGCTTTAGATAGCTATCGCGAAAAAGTGTTACGAATACGAAGTAAGCCCAGATTTAAGGTTCTATAAAACGGACTTCATTAGAGCATGGCTGGTCAGATTTAAAAATGTTTCCTCGCAGTTAAGCCATAAGTACGAGGCTCTTTAACGTAACTCATCAACTTGCCTTCTTGGAGTGGAGCATCAAACGTATTGCCATAGTACTCCTCATCCGTTACATTACGCCCCCACAGTACTATCTCTGTGTCATATGGCGTATAAACGAGGCCAAAACGCAAGTTTACTAGGGTATAACCATCTTGGGTTTCCAACGGATCGTTACTCGCTCTCATCACCTGTTCATCACGCCATGAAACTTCACCCAAGCTATACAACATGAAATCTTCGTTGAGATAGTAGTCCTTTTTTACACCCAGAGCGAAAAAGTTTTCTGCCACTAAACTGAGGCGACCACCGGAACGATCACAAGAATCGGCGATGCCAGAGGGATTAGTCGGATCGGGAACGCTGCGAGGATCGGGAACACCGCGAAAAGGAGAAGCCACCCAACAATCACCTGCGTCGAAATCTCCATATTCTGTATTCAGGTAAGTATAAGCCAAAAATACTGATGTGGTCTCGTCTGGTAGCCAGGTAAACTCAATCTCCGCGCCGTATACATCAGCGCTTGCAGCATTCTGCAAGTTAAAACCATCCCCAGTAAAGGTATTGACCTGAAGATCATCGTAATCAGTGGTGTGAAGGGACATGTTTAACCGCATGGCTTTTTCTGGAAACTCTGCCTTCATACCCAGTTCAAAAGACGTTGAGGTCTCCGCTTTAAAAACGGAACTTTGTAAAATAGAAATTCGATCGGTGTTGGTACCACCAGATTTATAACCCGTGCCAAAGAAGGCATAGAACATTATATCTTCTAAATAATCCCAAGCGACTTTAACTGTATAGGTTGTATTAGAAGTATCTTCGAAATCATCTAAGTCTAAATCGATATCAGCTCTGGGAGCAACTGGGTCGAACAATGCAAAACCGGGGCCGGCATTAACTTCATCGTAAATAGCTTTTAACTGCTTATCTTCGTCAGTATACCGAATACCACCAAGCAACGATAAGTCGTCTCGCAAAGCATAATCAATATGAGCAAACAACGCGATGCTCTTATGATCTTGTTTGTTGACATTGGTTGCGTAGCCATTTGCAGGAAAGGCATTAACTAGATCAAGCGTGGCCTGCGAAAAGTTTTGATTGACGGCGGCTGCCAGATTAGTATGTTCACCGACGTCTAAACGCGTGTCGCTATCAAGATCTTGGGTAAAGTAGTAGAGACCACCCACATAAATTAATTTATTTGCTTCACCAGTAATACGTAATTCTTGCGAAAAGGTATCAGACTTTGCCTCATTCCTTGTGCTGATAATATCTAGATCAGTGAAGTCAGTATCAACGTCGTCTGTGGTATCAAAGCTACGTACTGCAGTAATAGAAGTAAGCGTGTAATTCTTGTGGTCCCAGTCGACTTGCACAGATAGGCCGCTGTCCTTATTAGTAGATTTTGGTAAATGATTATAGGCTACGTCCTGATCGAAGGTACGGCTTCCAGGAATAAGTGTCATACCATTTTGAGAGAAGTAGACGTCCGATCCTTGAGGAAAAGGATCCGTGGCGCTACGTCGCTGATCATCAAGATTATTGTCTAAAATCACCAACGTACCACAACAGACTTCATCAATTTCTGATTTGTCAGCGATTACACGAATGGATAGATCTTCTCTAGGAGTATAGAACGCTTGAAAACGGAAACCGTAACGCTCTCTGTCATTGATTGAATTACTATCAGAAATGCTGGAACTTTGAGCAAGCACGGTCGCATCAGTAGTGGTACTAATA
>JANQMK010000096.1 GCA_028280085.1 Pseudomonadales bacterium | reverse complement strand
AACGGTGCAACGACATTGCCGCAAATTGCGTAGAGGTACACATAGGTCGAACCTTTTTAACATTCGGCTCCGTGAACTATCGGCGGCGAGAGCTGATTTAGAGGCTAGATTAGTCCAACTAGAAGAACTGGGCGTGCCTAACTATTTTGGCGAACAGGGTTTCGGAAAAAATGCGAATAACCTAGTGCAAGCGCAGCGTAGCTTTGCTAGTGGAAGAAAAACCAAGCAAAGATCACAATACGGCATGATGCTGTCGGCTGCCAGGGCCTATCTTTTTAATGCGGTACTGGCGGTCAGAGTGGCGGATAATAATTGGTGTGAAGCCATGCCCGGCGATGTCTTTATGTTAGCGCGAAATGGGGCGCCGTTTTACTTTCCCGATGGATGTGATGAAGCTGAATGGTCCGATGTCATAAGACGCATCGCTAATGGCACGGTCAATGTTAGTGGGCCACTCTGGGGTGCAGGCGATTCGCTTTGTTCGGCGCAGGCAGCGATATTGGAATCAAATGCACTTACAGGTATGCAAACCTTGCAAGAGGGTTTAGTGGCAGCAGGACTAAAACATGAACGGCGTTCGTTGCGTTTAATTGTTAATAACCTAAAATGGGTATTTGATGAACTTGGCCACTTGATTTTACAATTTGCTCTGCCTGTTAGTGGTTATGCAACGGCGGTTTTACGTGAGTTGGTGCAGGCCGACGATGCAGCTTTGTCCAAGGCGGCGGTTCACAGAAGTGCCGTGGATTAAACATGTTCCGACTAAACAGAGTGCATTGCAAGGGCTTTCATTGTTACTATATAGCCGTTGGTTTATAGGTAATGTGTTTAATCAACTTAGCCTAAAAAACAGTCTAGCATTGTTTGGCTGTGTAGGTGCGGTAGAGATAGGAAGATAGATACGCACGATAGATATGAGAAATTGCCAAGCACTGCGATAAATAGGCGTGCTAGCGTGAGTTAGTCAGTTATGAATTTATGAACATTGTGAGTAGGCCATTGTGAGTAAGCTATCGTGAGTAAGCTTAGTCGCTAGAAGAATTGGCAGATTAGAATGTAGTTATATTTAGGCTACTGCTAGTCTATTATGTTAAAGCAACTGTAAAATAAGCATTATAAAATTCAAGAGATCAATTGAGGAGTGCCGTGAGTAACTTAAAACTACAAGGTATAGGCATGACGTCTCAACGCACTCGAGAGCGTTTGGTTGACCGCTTGTTGAAACAAGGTGTATCTCACCCAAAGGTATTGGATGTTATTAGCAGAACACCACGCCATATATTTCTTGATGAAGCTTTAGCTCACAGGGCCTATGAAGATAGTGCATTACCGATAGGTTATAATCAAACCCTATCGCAACCTTATATCGTAGCACGGATGACAGAACTGATTCTTAGCCATGGTAAGCCGAAAAAAATCCTCGAGGTTGGGACCGGCTCCGGTTACCAGACGGCTGTCTTAGCGCAAGTCGCTAGCCTTGTATATAGTATTGAGCGGATTAAGCCGTTGCAAGAAAAAGCTAGGCAACGGTTGCGGGAGCTAGGCTTTCGCAATGTTCAGCTACGGCATGCCGACGGCGGTTTCGGTTGGTCACAAGCAGCGCCGTTTGATGCTATTGTGAGTGCGGCAGCGCCACGTGAGATCCCTAAGCAGTTAACGCAACAGCTCGCACCCGGTGGGATACTAGTTATACCAGTTGGCTCTGGCGGCAAGCAGAGTTTGACCGTGGTTAAGCGAATTGGCGATACTGAAAATTATGATACACAGGTCATCGAAGATGTGTGTTTTGTACCACTTGTGGCTGGGATTGAACGTTAATTGCATGCCAGGTCAATGATCACCAGAACTTTTCACTCCCTGCAATCCTGTTAAATAAATAGCAGTACGTAGCCAATAGGTAACGTTAAATGCTTAGGGTAGAGTGGGTTAGTGTTAATCGGCTAGTCTCTGGGGATAATGCGGTGTGATCTAGAAGACTGGAATGTAACAGATGTTATTGTGAAGGTAATACGGTTGTGTGAAGGTAATACTGTTGATGGTTGTCACCAAACGCTAGTGAACGCCTAATTTTAAGTAGCGCACTAACGAGAGACTAAAAGCGAGAGAATGAAAACGCAGGATATTTAATGATGAGTAGTTTTAAACACTATGGCATGCTGTGTGTTAAAGGTATGGCCATGGGAGCAGCCGATGTGGTGCCTGGTGTATCTGGTGGGACAATAGCCTTTATTGTTGGTATTTATGAAGAACTTATCGATACTATCCGGTCGTTCAATCCAACAACTGTAAAGATTCTTTTCAAAGAGGGGCCATCAGCGTTTTGGCAAGCCGTCAACGGCGGATTTCTTGTATCGCTGATGCTTGGTATAGGCATCAGTATCATCAGTTTAGCCCGAATAGTCACTTATTTACTGGACAACCATCCCATCCTCATATGGTCGTTTTTCTTCGGGCTGATCTTGTCATCAATAATTTACATGATACGACAGATTTCCGCGTGGCAGCTTTCGCATGTTGTGTCGTTGCTGGTTGGCACTGCCGTGGCTTATACGATTTCTATCGCGCCGGTATCTGAAGCACCGAAGGAACTTTGGTTTGTCTTTTTATCTGGCTCAATCGCTATTTGTGCGATGATCTTGCCCGGTATATCTGGCAGCTTTATTTTGCTGTTACTCGGGATGTACAGCTACATTTTAACGTCCATTAAAGAACTACAGTTGGCTGTACTACTGACGTTTGCCGGCGGCTGTGCGGTTGGTCTATTATCTTTTGCCCATTTTTTAAGTTGGCTGCTTAAAAACTATCATTCATTAACGGTGGCGTTATTAACGGGCTTTTTGGTTGGCTCGCTTAATGTCGTGTGGCCATGGAAAGTAGCAACACAGACAATGATCGACCGTCACGGCAAAGAAATTAGTATCGCGTATGAACGGGTACTGCCGACAACTTATGAAACAGCAGTGCAAAGCGATTCCTATCTATTACCCGCATTAGCGCTCATGATAGTTGGCGTTGTCTTAGTGTTAGGACTAGAAAAGTTGGGTTCCGCCGAGGCGTAAGGATGACGTTAAGTTATCGAGGCTCAGCTTTTTGTTTGATTAGTGGGCTGACGCGGAGTGTATTTTGTAGTGGAGGTAGGCTAGCCATCGACAGGTTCTCCATCACGCCTAGCTATGATGAGTCTATTTTGAAATGAAAAAGATAGTCAAAATGCTTGCCAACTACCACAAACAGAAAGTAATAAATAACTGAAAGGGCACTAACTATCTAGTTATGTTTATAAATCACTCTTTGGTAAGTGGTTACAAATCTGTACTAATTGTCGGCATTAAAAAATCTGTCAAAAAATAAATGTATTTTTTTAGAATAAAATATAATAACTATTGCTTTATGATTTCTATAGATAATAATAATTTATTCCTATTTAGACAATTTTGGTAGCAAGTGGCTAGCTAGCGTAGGAAGGTAGCAATGTTGGTAAGCAAATGGAGAACCCTGTCACTTTTCCTGTACTGCATTACGATAATTGGCCTCACTGGTTGCCAATCGAATACGGATTATATTCCTGTAGATAGCCGGCCACAGCCACCGGGAATCAAAATAGATTATCATATCGTTCGCCCTGGAGAGACGCTTTATTCCATCGCATGGCTATATAATATGGACTTTAGGAAGTTAGCAGCTGCTAACTTTATAACGTCTCCCTATATCATTAGGCCAAAACAACGGCTCAGTTTAAAGCCCTCTAAAAAGCAGTTGGCGAAGGCCTCGCCTAGTGCTTCGACGCCGCCTTACCAAGCGCCCACTAAGGTAAAGCCGAAAGCGATCAATATAACGAAAAAGGGTAGTGATTCTAATAAGCTAAATGATAATGTACTAAATAAATACAATACAAAAGGCGGTGTGAGATGGCGCTGGCCGACAAAGGGGCCTATCTTAAGAAAGTTTTCCTTGCAGGGAGACGTAAACAAGGGGATTGATCTTGGCGGCAATTTAGGAGAGGCTGTACACTCAGCAGGAGATGGCACCGTCGTATACGCAGGTAGTGGTTTGCTGGGTTATGGTAATCTAATAATCATTAAACATAACCAAGAGTTTTTAAGTGCTTATGCGCATAATAGTAATCTCCTCATTGAAGAAGGTTCGAACGTTAAAGTTGGGCAAGTAATTGCCGAAATAGGCTCTAGTGGCACGGATAGGAATAAGCTGCATTTCGAAGTCCGTCGAGAAGGTAAGCCCGTAAATCCGTTGTATTATTTACCTCGACGATAATGTTAGCATTAAAGCGCTAGGCCAGTCCGGGCTAACGTACAAAAGTAAAGTAGAGCGCGCTACATGGGCGTTCAGCTATGAACGTAGTTAAATCACTGGCACAGGACTTAGTACAATGGCACAAAAAAGGGAATCTCAAACACTGACTGACGATTTTGATGATGTTATCGTGGCTCAGACCATTGAGGCAGATGCAACCATCGAGGACTTTAATGTTGATATCGATGGCGATGTTGAGGAAGGCGCATCCGATATTGATGGGCTCGAAGCCGATGCTGATGTGAAAGCGGTAGCTTCGACTGACAACGACATTAGCAAGCCTGCTCCAACAAAAGCAAAGAAGGCTAAGTCTAGTCCGGCAAAAGCTGAGGGCGAGAAGTTTCAAAAAACACTCGACGCAACCCAACTTTATTTGAACGAAATAGGGTTTTCTCCACTCCTTTCTCCCGAAGAAGAAGTGCATTTTGCTCGGCTCGCTTTAAAAGGCGATGAAGCTGGTCGCAAACGAATGATTGAAAGTAATTTGCGCCTGGTTGTAAAGATTGCCAGACGCTATGTCAACAGAGGGCTATCACTGCTTGATCTCATTGAAGAAGGCAATCTGGGCTTGATCAGAGCAGTAGAAAAATTTGATCCAGAGCGGGGATTTAGGTTTTCCACTTACGCCACCTGGTGGATTAGACAGACCATAGAACGTGCGATAATGAATCAAACTCGCACTATCCGCTTACCTATCCATGTTGTAAAAGAGCTAAACGTATACCTGCGCGCTGCCAGAGAGCTGACCCAAAAGCTAGATCATGAGCCGTCAGCAGAAGAAATTGCTGAGTTATTAGACAAGCCTGTGGAAGATGTTAAACGCATGCTTGGCCTAAATGAGCGGGTCACATCAGTTGATACCCCCATAGGACTCGAATCTGAAAAGTCTATTCTTGATACCATCCCCGACGAACGCTCGGCCGATCCTGCCACTATTTTGCAAGATACTGATCTACGTTCAAGTATTGGCGAGTGGTTAAGCCAACTGACAGAGAAACAACGCGAAGTTGTGGCACGCAGGTTTGGCTTGAGGGGTTACGAAACGAGTACCCTTGAGGAGGTAGGCAAGGAGATTGGTTTAACGCGAGAACGTGTGCGTCAAATTCAGGTCGAAGCGTTAAAACGCCTACGAGATATCTTAGAAAAACAGGGTCTAACAGGAGAATCGCTGTTTAGTTAAGCTTGGCTGAATAACTCCAACATTAAAACCGACAGTTAGTCCTTTCACATCATTAATAAAACGGTATTCTTTTATCGAATGCCGTTTTATTTTTAGCATCCCATACTCTGTAACATCAAAGACATTTCAGATTTGGCTCAGTAAAAGGCCTCGGTGACTTTAAAAAATATATCCTGCGATTCACTTTTTTCAGCGTTATCGAAACATAGTGAAGTCAATCGCATGAATTCTTTAAGCTATCTTTCTCAAGTGTTTCTTCCGTGAAGAAAGAAACTCAACAGCCTGAATTACTTCCTTATCATTAAGGGATGAGAGAAGAGTTCTGCATAATTGTTTTGCATAAGAAGAACCATGAATGTGGTGGCGACAGATATAGCCATCAACGGGATGCATGCAACGAGTACTTGAGGGGAAAAGATATTGCCATGAAAAATCGCGCATTGTATTTAATTCGAAGACGTAAGACTTCACGGATTCGAAATCCACAGCCGTAGAGTAATGCGGTAATGAACCAGTACTTTCCCGAAAGATGATTCAAAATAGCAGAGACTTCTTGTGGTGATAATACAGCGGGTACATTTGCGGGACGTTTAGCGAATTTGTATTTTAAATCGGTAATTTCTTGCTGGATAACATGACGATAAAAATCAGAACGCATAGCGCTAGGTTTTGTGTGGCAGGGCTGACCTTACGATGGGTAGCGAGATAGTTGAGATAGCATTCAATTTCGGCATTGCCCATCGATGCAAGGTGCCGTTTGTCATTAAACCGGATGAAATCTTTGACCCATAATATATAGGTTTTTTCAGTTCTATAATTATAATGACGAGTGCGGGGCTCTGTTCGAATAAGCCCCAAGAAAGGTGATTTTTTCATAATAGAGTACCTCTAAAGATATATGTATTTATATACAGTATTAATAAAATTGAGAGAGTAGTCTAGACTGAGTTCTCGTGAGTACCAAAACAAATTTTCTCAGCTGCACCGGAAATAAAAAGTTAAGTTATTGTATCTAAAAGAAAATAAATAACAGATCTGTTGCTCGAGGGAACTAGTGAGAAACGGATTCTCAGTTTCCCCAAGCTGAAATGCTGGAGGTCATTCTTTTGAGGTGACTTAAGTTAAGTGGCTGAGAAATTTATAATTTAGTCAAATCAAAACTGATAAGTTGGGCTGTAGTCGAAGAGTGTTAGTGAGAATTCAGTCTAATATACTGTTATATTTCAGTCCAGTCCTCCAAGGTAAGGTCTGGAACGCGAGAAAATTCAGTAGTGTTATTAGTCACAAGAACGGAATCGATACTACGGGCATGGGCAGCAATTAGGAGGTCGTTATTGCCAATTATATTGCCACCTTTTTTGAGAAGAGCACGGATGGAACCGTAGTGGCGAGCGGCTTCTTCGTCCCAAGGGTCTATTAAAATTCTTTGGGTAAAATCGTCAAGCTGTTCCCAACGTTGCTCACGAAAGTTTGGATCACCATTTTCTATGCCAAAGCACAGCTCTCCATAGGTTATAGAAGATATACAAATATTTTTAATTGCTTTAAATTTTTTACGAACTTTTTCAGGTCTATTTTTTAATACAAAAATGCAGGTATTAGTATCGAGCATGTACATTAAAAGAAATCCCTATTTTGCGGCGGTGAATCTTCGCGATTCGATAAGTAATCTCCTCCAAATGCAGATTGCTGGTCAAAAAAGTCATCCCATGAAGATTTCTTAGGTGAAATTATGATTCCGTCACCTTGCTTTCGTACATATACTTCGTCGCAGTCAAATCGAAAGTCTTTTGGTAGTCTTACGGCTTGGCTACGGCCATTCATAAATATTTTGGCTACGTGAATAGTCATTGCAATGTACCTCACATACGGTATATATCATGTAGTATATACCGTATTTTAATAATTGCAACAGCTGTATAAGGTATTGAAATTTAATGAAATATAACAAAAACATACAACGGAGCCAAGAAAGCACAGTCTGATATTCGTTAACTTATTTTGGTCAGCGAGTCAGGGCATGTGGCCGCGCTGATGTAGGCGTTGCAAGGAGGTTAAATGGAGAGGTTTACTAATGCAATAGAAAAGTCTTTGCAAGATTGCAACTGGTATGCAGCATTGTCATTAGCGTTGGCACTTCCTGATATATGCGCCAATGTTTGCTATCCAAATGAAGGCAGTAAGAAACGATATGTAGATTGGTATAACCAATATATGCTGTCTAAGTACTTCAACAATTGGTCCCGATAGAGAAGAGCATGTTTTCTTGCAAGGAGAAGATTGCTATGCGTTAAGATGTGCTCTCTTACACGAAGGGACAGATGATATATCTGAACAGCGAGCGCAAGAAGTATTGGAGAACTTCAAATTCGTCGTTCCACCCGATGGGTTGATAGTACACAATAATCAATCGGGTAAAGCATTACAATTACAAGTTGACATATTTTGCAGAGATATATGTGCATCTGTACTAGATTGGTTGGACTTAAACACTTTCGCGAACGGTGAGCTTGATTCACTATTAACTATTACTGATATTAATGGTAATCCAATTGCATAACAAGTTTGTCAAACGGAGCCAAGCAAGCAACGCCCAGGTTCAATGGGCTTAAAAAGTTTAGGCATGTAGCCCGCTTACAAAAGCGTTATATTGACTAAAGAAATTCTTTAAATATGAAATTTCGGGAACAAGAACTGGAAAGGTTCTCAGATGACCTTAAGGCTAAGGCCAAGTACAACGCGAGCCTTAGGAAAATGAGATATTTTTATATTTTCAACTGTTGTGTTGTTATCTGTTTTCTTATTTCTTCGATTTTATTTATGAACATATATTTTTTTGTAATTGCTTTAATTATAGGTTATCCGAATTTATATATATGGTATAAAGTAAAAAGCACTTCAAAAGCATTTTGCTCTAATTGCGGCGGAACCATGCAAGAACACAAATACTCAAATGGAATCGAAGGATTTGAAGATGGCTTGGTTTTTATCTGCTTAAGGTGCAACAAAAAATTTATAGATTATGAACCAGTTAGAGAGTCATCGATATAACATCTATATGACCCCTCTCTGTCAATAGGCAAAATAATTTTTTTAAACCAGCTTTCACGCTGGTTTAGCTCTTTAACACAAGAATTTATGTCCA
>JANQMK010000037.1 GCA_028280085.1 Pseudomonadales bacterium | reverse complement strand
TTGCGATGGGGAAAACGACCAAACTGCTTTACAATGGCATGATGTTGGCGGGCAGAATTTTCAAAACCTAACAAGAACTGGCGCCAGTCATCGAAACCTGCTGCTTTAGTCAACTCCGCATAGCAGTCAATCGATTGCTGCTGAACATTGAGCGTTTCACTGTGCTGCAACGGCATATAGTAAGCTCCTCGCTCAAACAAACTCAATTCAGTGGCCAGGGCATCTGAAGCAGATGTCACACCTGCTACGGTAATGGACAATGCCAGCTCGTCATACTGAAAGGCCTGCGCCGTACCCCGGTATACATTGCGTGGAAATTGGTCAAGCAAAACAATGAGGGCTAGCTGCCCGCGAATCGTAGATTCCCACGCAGTAAACTTGCCCTGCGCTGCCGCCATCATTACATGTTCATACCGCTCTTTAATGTCATTATCAAATTCCGGTGTTGAATGGAACCAACGACCAGCCTGTTTTTTTACCGCAGCGAGATCGCTGACATCGTCGCCAAACCAAAACGAACATATCTGATTGACCAAATCACTATCCACAAAATTACTATCCATTAGCATCGACTCATACGATTAGCACCGACATTACCAGTATCGCTCATACTCTGGTTACTCTGCTATCTGATTATTAATCTATTACTATCTAATTCACCCACTATCTGATCCACCTATTACGTAAGGAGCTTTGTATGTAAGAGGCTCTATGCTGTACAGTAGATTATGGCTGCTATCTGCCAACTGTCCTACCAGCTAATTTACCAGTGACCTACCAGCAACCGGACTACCGGTACAGTTGCCACTAATTACTAATTAAAGTCATATTAAGTAAAACTACCCGCTCCATACCGCACAAACCTGATCATAAGCTCGCCATTTTTGTGGTAAGTATTCTAATCCTTTGCAAGCCGTGTATAGTAGCACTTTCGATAAGTAAATCATCAAAGCGTTACTAATAACAAGAGCATCAGCTTTACTAATAACAAGAGCATCAAGGAACTGTTTTAACTATGAAAAGCCTTTGGAATCCTGACACTGCAAAAGCCTTTTTAACCAATGATATCGATATCCGCGTTTATACCTCCAGACTATTGGGACAAAGCGATGACCTTGTACTGCATGGCGGTGGCAACACGTCAGTTAAAATCAGGACAACCAATCTGTTTGGTGAGGATGAGGACATCCTGTACGTCAAAGGCTCCGGTTGGGACTTAAAAACCATTGAAGCCGCCGGCTTTGCACCGACACGCCTAAACTATCTAAAAAAACTCGCCACATTGGAAACACTATCTGACACCGATATGGCGCGAGAATTAAAAGCATCACAACTCGACCCAAACGCGCCGGCGCCCAGTGTAGAGGCAATTCTACATGCCATCATTCCCTATAAGTTCGTAGACCACACCCACACAGATGCAGTGGTAGCTGTGAGTAATACCGTTAATGGCAACCAAATACTACAAGACATCTTTGGTAGCCGCGTGTTAATACTGCCCTATATTATGCCCGGATTCATTCTCGCTAAACAGGTATTCGAAGCCACCAGGGAGATAGACTGGCAATCGTTAGATGGCATTATGTTATTACACCACGGCCTGTTTACCTTTCACGATGACGCCAAATGCAGTTATGAGAAAATGATCGAATTGGTGACCAAGGCAGAAGACTACTTAAAAGAGATTAATGCCTTTGATAACCTCGCTTCTGCGACTTATACACCTACTGTAAAAGACTACCGGCAATTGGCAGCCATCCGTCGCCAGGTGTCTGAGCTAGCGGGCCAACCCATGTTAGCGCGTTGGCAACAACATCAGTATAACGTCGGTTTTTCTCAATTAAAGCAGGTGACAGAGATCGCAACTCGTGGGCCACTAACGCCAGACCATACCCTACATACCAAACGCATCCCCGCTATCATTGGCGAAGATATTGATAATGAGATCAAGACATTTTCCAGCAACTATATGGCCTATTTTCGTCAACACGCAACTGATGATCTCACCTGCCTAGACCCTGCACCCCGCTTTGCTATTTGGAAAGATAAGGGCACTCTGTCCTTTGGGCCCAACTATAAACGGCTAGGGGTTGTAAGCGATATTACCGATCATACGTTAAAGGCTATCCAGTGGGGCGAGGCCTTGGGTGGATGGCAAGCATTGTCACCACAACATATTTTCGATATAGAATATTGGGAACTCGAGCAAGCCAAGTTAAAAAAAGTTACGGTAAAGCCGACCTTTGAAGGTAAAGTCGTCCTTGTCACTGGCGCAGCATCCGGCATCGGATTGGCTTGTGCAAAAGCATTTATGGATAATGGTGCCTGTGTCGTGGGGTTAGATATCAACCCCAAGGTAACCGAATCATTTTCCACGGGAAATTATTTGGGCTTAACATGTGATGTGACCTGTACCAACCAAATACAACACACCATTCAACAGACTGTTGCCAGCTATGGTGGCCTAGACATTGTGGTTAGTAACGCCGGTGCATTTCCACCCAGTACGCCCATTGAAGCCCTCAGTGATGACGCCTTGCAAGCATCAACTGAGCTCAACTTTAGTAGTCACGTAAAACTGCTACGAGAAGCAACCCCCTTCTTAAAGTTAGGCATCGATGCTTCATTTGTCATTATCGCGTCAAAGAATGTTGCCGCCCCCGGCCCAGGTGCCGGCGCCTATTCAGCACCAAAGGCCGCCCTGACCCAAATGGCACGGGTCGCGGCCCTCGAACTGGGCGAACATAACATTCGTGTTAACACTATACATCCCAACGCCATCTTTGATACCGGTGTTTGGACGGCTGAGGTGTTAGCACAACGCGCAAAACATTATGGTCTGACTGTGGAAGAATACAAACAGAACAATATTTTAAAAACCGAAATAACGTCCGCTGACGTAGCTCAGTTGGCAACCACTATTGCGGGACCAGCATTCGCTAAAACCACCGGCTCACAAACGCCTATTGACGGCGGCAATGAGCGCGTTATTTAACGACGAATATTCCCGTCTTTCTTAATACAGGCGTAATACAGGCGGTTCGCATCGCACCGTATTGGATATATTAGGTATCATCACAGGAACATTGCGAAATGACAGTTGTAGGGTAATCACTATGCCAGATCTATAGCTGTCACCATTATTTCATTTGATTCCTGATTGTAAAGCCACTTAACCTCACAACCCTGAAGCACAACGCTATACACCCGATCAGGCAAGCTATCTTTGTAGTGTTCAGGACGGGGATCTAGTTGTAAGACCTGCACTATCAACTCTCGAAAGTGACCGTTTCGCTGAGTTTCGTTTCTCTGATTTTCATAGTCTTTACAGAATATCTCCGCCGCGGGACTCAACCTGACTGGTAACTTGTCAGGAGCTGCAGAAGCATAACCCGCCTTAGTATTATCAATGCGATCCGAATATTCAATATAGGGCTTAATATCCAACACGGGAGTACCATCAATCAGGTCAGCCCCTTTCAGCAAGAGGCTCAAGTTTCCGCTAGTTTCCTCATGTTCAACCGCTAACAGTTCTACGACTGACAACCCAATAGGGTTCGGCCGGAAAGTAGAGCGGCTAGCAAACACACCTATTTTTTCTTTGCCTCCCAAGCGCGGCGGCCTCACCATTGGTTTCCAATCTTCACGCCAACACTGATGAAAAACAAAGTGAATCCAGAGGTGAGAAAAGCCTTCAATCCCGACTAAACTCTCTTTTCTATTATAAGGTGGTAGTAGTTGCAAGCGTGCCCGTGCCGCCGGCACTAACCCCGGTTGCCGCGGCGTACCAAACTTTTCCTTAAAACATGAATGAATAATACCAATACGTTGAAAAGAAAAATGGCTATT
This sequence comes from Pseudomonadales bacterium, assembly GCA_028280085.1. Classification (GTDB taxonomy): domain Bacteria; phylum Pseudomonadota; class Gammaproteobacteria; order Pseudomonadales; family JANQMK01; genus JANQMK01. Next base: position 4,538 of record JANQMK010000037.1, on the reverse strand, counting down.
GTTTTCCTTAACATCGCTGTCAGAGACATCATTATTGGAAATAAAGTCATCAGACATATAATACAGAGGCCTCAGTATATGACATGACGCTAATCATCGACTCACCTTTTATCATAAAATTTACTCACCAATAACATAGTAAGGGCCTTGAGTAAGATTATGGTAAGGCGGCTCGGCATGGACATAAGCAAGTTGCATCGCATCTAACATCGTCCATAAAATATCTAGCTTAAACTGTAAAATGTTCAGCATCTTTTCCTGACGTTGTCGAGTCTGGCAATAATCAAGCGTTATCGCCAGACCGTGTTCTAAATCACGATTAACTTCCCCTAAACGTTGGCGAAAATAATCATAGCCTTGTGTTTCAATCCACGGATAAAATTCAGGCCAGTGATTTAAACGCTGTCGATGAATAACCGGTGCAAATAATTCTGTCAATGATGAACCAGCCGCTTCTTGCCATGTGGCTCCACGAGCAAAATTAACATAGGCATCAACCGCAAAACGAACACTGGGCAAAACGTATTGTTGCGAAATCACCTGATCTCGCGACAAGCCAACAGCTTCTGCTAAGCGCAACCAGGCCTCGATGCCGCCCGCATCACTGTCAATGCCATCATGATCTAAAATACGTTTCACCCACTGACGTCGCACCATCTGATCACTGCAATTGGCCATGATGGCAGCGTCCTTCAGCGGAATATTGATTTGGTAGTAATAACGGTTAGCTACCCAAGCCTGAATTTGCTGTTTAGTCGATTTACCAGAGTTCATTGCCACATGGTATGGATGATGAATATGATAAAGCTCGCCTTTCTCCCTCAGCAGCGTTTCAAACTCTCCGCGTTGCCAGGCAGGCTTATCCACAGCTGACATACTCGCGTTGTCGGTATGATTGTTATCATTGTTCATATCAACTTTATCTCGATTACTTTATCTCAGTTACCATAGTCAGCCCAGTTACATTATTTAAACTCGCGCCCATTTTTAATGAGAGCCCTACTATTTTGGGAATTTCTAAATACCAGCGGTGTCTGCGGTCCCTCTTCATCAACGAGCCGAATGACAGTAGAGCGCCGAGTAGATTTAGCACATACCGGATCTGTAGCACTTGCGTCACCGGTTAACAAAAACGCCTGACAGCGACAGCCGCCGAGATCTTGCCACTTTTCGTCACAGGAACGACAGGGCTCTTGCATCCAGTCAGTGCCGCGATAATGATTAAACAACATTGACTCTCGCCAAATCCACTCGAGACTATGTTGACTGACATGAGGTATGTCAAAACCAGGTATTACCTTGGCATTCTGACAAGGTAATACCTCACCACTCGGGGTGACAGCAATAAAAGTAGTGCCCCAGCCGTTGGCGCATCGTTTGGGCCGATCTTCATAATAATCCGGCACCACAAAATACACCTTCATTTTACCAGCATGCTGCGCGCGAAAGCGGTCAGTTACGGCCTCGGCATTAGCGAGCTGGCGTTGTGAAGGGATAAGATTATCACGGTTGGTAAACGCCCAGCCATAGTATTGTGTGTTAGCCAATTCCACAAAATCAGCTTCCAGTGATTTAGCAAAATGCAATATTGCTTCAATATCATCAATATTGTGTCGATGCAAAACAATATTCAACACCATGGGGTAGCCATTCGCTTTTACTGCTCTTGCCATTGCTATCTTATGTTGAAAAGAGTCACAGCCACCTAACCGATTATTTAATTGCTCGCTACTCGCCTCAAAGCTAATTTGGATATGGTCTAATCCTCGAGCTTTAAGTGCGATAATCCGTTGTTCCGACAACCCCATTCCTGAGGTAATCAAATTGGTGTAATAACCGAGTTGTCTACCATAAGCCACTAATTGTTCCAAATCTTGGCGTACGCAAGGCTCGCCACCAGAAAAGCCTAACTGCACAGCGCCAAGCTGTCGCGCTTCCGTCAATACACGCTTCCACTCGTCAGTGCTTAACTCACTATCTAGCTGGTTAACGTAATCAGTAGGATTGGAGCAATAAGGACATTGTTGAGGGCAACGATACGTCAATTCCGCTAACAGCCAGCGGGGGATTGCTACCTGCTGGTCATTTGCCGCATTATCACCGTTCACTATCAACCCAACCCTTTTCAATAGCCACGGCCAAAAATTCATAAACGTCGTTCGCTAAATCTGACACATCGGGAAACTCTGTCTTTAGTTCTACCACAATATCGTCAATGGAGCGCAAACCATCACAACGCAATAGAATTGCCGCAGCACTCGGGTTCAGTTTTACCATGCCCTCAGGGTAAAGCAATATATGAGCTTGTTGAGCGTCTTCCCATTGCAGGCGAAAACCGGGGCGGATACGGAGAATGGTAGTAGCATCTATCATAGTTTCTATAATTAATAGTTTCTATAATTAATAGGTTCTACAATTAATGGGTCCATATTTAATAGTTTCTAAACTATAGGTTCGATAAATCTATTGACATGCCATCATATGCCACCTCAATGCCCTCTTCCATAAGTATTTTGCGCTCAGCAGAGTTCTCCACCAAAATAGGATTGGTGTTATTAATATGAATCAGTATTTTGCGCGGTTTGGTGAGTCGACGTAAAACGTCAATCATACCGCCCGCGCCACTCTGTGGTAAGTGACCTATTGCCCGGGCAGTCTTCTCACTCAATCCCACCTGGGCGAGTTCATCATCGGTCCAAAAAGTACCATCGATCATTAGGCAGTCGGTTTCCGCCATGACGGATATCAAGTGTTGGTCTACTTCCCCCAATCCCGGCGCATAAAATAAGGTTTTTCCGGTCCTGACGTCCTTCGCTAGAATACCAATATTGTCACCAGGTTGAGGTACATCTCGATGGGGCGAATAAGGCGGCGCCTTACTTGCTAAGGGTACAGCGGTAAACTGTATGCCGTTAATAGTCGGAATAGCAAAATGACGGCCATCAATTGGAATCACATGCCGATGAATCCCGCCATTCCAACTATCCAACATAGTAAACACAGGAAACCCACTGGTAAGGTCCTCAAATACACTGTCAGTACAATAGACATCGTGAGGACATCCCTCGCGTAACATTAGCAGCCCAGTCGTATGATCAACATGGCTATCCATATAAATAATTGCTTTAATTGCGGTATCGCGAACAGCCCGCGCGGGCTGCAATGGGGGAAAAGCGGCTAGCTGAACCAAAATATCGGGAGAGGTATTAAAGAGAACCCAGTCTACACTATTACTACTTAATGCGATGGACGATTGTGTGCGAGGTAACGCATCAATACTACCTGTTCGCACACCTGTGCAGTTGGGACAATTGCAATTCCACTGGGGGAAACCACCCCCTGCACTGGAACCGAGAACGTGTACTTTCATAAAACGTTTGTTAATCTAGTTATGCAGACGTGTCCAATGCGAAGACTTACTTGATATTTCACTCACATGATATTTCGATGGTCCTTATCGCTAAGATAATCGTTTCTAACGCACCGAAAAGTACATCGTCACTTCAAAACCCAAACGGATATCCTCAAAAGCTGGCTTGGTCCACATACTATCACGCTCCTATATTTATATTGCTATATGTTGCTTGTTGTCTTTTCGTCACATTGTTTAATACTATATTGTTTAATACTATTATGACTACCACTTCATTAAATTATTGCTTTCTTACCATACACTATTCTAGTGCAGTGGCTAAAAGTCTAACACACATCTTTACAGCCTAACATCCACTTTAAATTTAAATCACTACCGGCATTTAGCCGTTTTTTATCCCAATAGCACATTGGCACAGCCTAGACCGGATACTAAGCAATCAACACAGTAAAATCTCAGGTTATTACTCAGCAGTGCAACAGACCACCGCTATGGGCTTGTACATAACCGCTACGGTGTTGATCTCCGCCTAACAACGCACGCGCGGCACTTATCAACGCACGCATTTCTCGGTCGCACACGTTGACAATAAAACCATCTATGCCGTGCGCTGCTAACATGGCAATATAAGCACGATTCAACAACGCCCTGCCCGGTAGACCAAAGCTCACATTTGAAACACCACAGCAGGTACGAACTTGTGGAAACTCTGCCTTAACCATCCGCACCAACTCAAAACAAACTTGCGCCACGGGTTCATTGCTATTAACAGGTAAAATCAATGGATCAATCCACAAATCTTGATCAGCAATACCATAACCACGTGCTTTTTCTACCAGTGCTTGACAAACAACAAAGCGCTCTTGGGCTGTTCGACAAATTTGCTTGTCTTTCATCAATAGCGCAATGATGCTGGTATTATATTGTTTTGCTAATGGTAGCAAGGTATCGGCATGACAAGCATCATAGGTGGTAGAATTGATAATGGGCGCCTGGTTACCCCAATCAACTTCGGCCAGTACGCTGACAAGAACCGTATAATCGGCACTATCCAACACTAAAGGAATGTCACTCACCTCTCGTACGCTATTAACTAGCCATACTAGATCACTGACTTCATCGCGACCCATAACTTTAGCATTGAGATCAAGATAATTGACGCCAG
>JANQMK010000477.1 GCA_028280085.1 Pseudomonadales bacterium | reverse complement strand
ATGCGCCGCGCATTGATGCAGACGCGTCTGCATGTGACAACTGGTCGATGAATTTAACGCGTAACAAAAAGCGCGCTTTGTCCGACAAGGAACTTAAGCATTCTGTGATAGCACTGATCATTTCAGCGGTTGATGCCTCATGATCTACGTCAGAACCGCGGCCAAAAACATGCTCATGAACTTCCCCACTTTGGATTTCCTCTGACTGTTCTTCAATGCCCGGCATAGCATCATTTAGTCGTTGGGAAATAATACTGGCACAATAGCCGGTGTAGTAATCCTGTGAAGGATCATATTTGCTTTTGATCTCACTGATCAACACGTCTTCCCGTAAAGCCGTTTCCAGAAAAGCCGCGAGATACTGTTCATCGGTAGCCAGCCTTCGGCGTTTTAATCGACGGCTGCTTTGCGCTCGAAGCACTTTTTTTTCCTCTGGTGTGATCCCCGGCGACAACCATATCAAATGATGCTTGAGGTCACGCGCGCAGTTGACGTATTCATCAATAACAGAGGATGACAACTGGTCGACAGTCACACCATCAGGTACGGTTTGTAGGGTCGCAGTCAAAATGAGTGATACGCTGTCTTCGAATATTGTTTGACTGTATCTCGCTTCGAGAAACAGCTTATACTCGTTAATATCCCTAAAGCCCCGCTTCTTGACACTGTCGACCAACCTTTCAGGTTCGTAGAGCATCGATAGTGTTGTTGGACTTGAGAACTCCTCTTCCAGTAGTTGTGTTGCTACAAGTTGCTTAAGCTCGTTGTCACAGTCCTGAACAACTGCCTGACTGAGCAGTGAATAGATATGCCGCTCCTCTTCTAAGCTTCCAACTGTGGCAGACAAGTTCATGTAAGCGCGCGAAACGTCCGGATGTGTTTGGCCTTCCCTATGGTACACACCAATGTCTCTGTCGCTGACAGTGCATTTTCCCAGCGATAATTTGTCCTGAATGTACTGTGTATACGATCTAACCTTCACCATATCTGGATGCTCCTTTCAGGGGGCCAGGCTTTTACTTCTTATACTATGAAGCATTATTAGACAGTCTTACCGTCTTATCATAAGTATTGGGTGCAAATGAAAAATGTAGTTAGGGATAATATAAAAACCTATCTTTTTGATTTTTATGCCTATTATCCAGTTTCATGAAGCCCCATCAATGGCGATTATCTACTATATGGGAGTTTTCACACTAATTTCTTTTTTTCTAACCCCGTTTTTCAATTCATCTCATCCATTCTGATAAACCAGTGAACGCCAAGGAAACTGTCTTTATCACGTATCGAGGAGAAACCCATGAAGAACATAATTAAGAGAACCTGGAATACATTGTGGATCGGCGCCTGGTCAATGATAACAAATGCCGACTATGAGGTTATTACAAAGAATCGTCACACTTTAAGAGGCATACAAAGTACAGGGCTACTGCTGCTTGGGCTCATGTGTACCTTGTTTGGCCTTCAATTTATGGCCTTGTCCACTTTCACAGGGGACAACAACTTTAGTCTGATTGCAGCAGGTTTGAGTGTGCTGATACTCATCATTCTCGATCGCATCGTGATTGACAGCGATTGCCAAGATGAAGGCCGAATCGAATACCTTATCGAAACTCACCCTCAGTCGACCAAAATTCCGGAGCTGAAGAAAAAGCGGAATATGAAGATGCTGGTGCGTGTTTTCATTGGCGTCACAATCGCCTACATCGCTGCCACATTGTCAGTACCCAAGCTGTTACAGTATGAGATCAACGCGAGTATTGCGGCTACGGAAGCAGAAATCAACGCTGATGCTATTGCCAGAGTGAGTGATTATCACCGGCGTCAGGTCGATATGATCAGTAGTATTGACAATCAGATCGCCAGTATTGAAAGCGAGCTGGTCGCTTCACGATTAAGAGATAGTGAGCATCGTAGCCACCTCATAGGCGACATTAGAGGATTGCAGGAAGAGAGGCGAGCGCTTAGAGAGAAAGTCGCTTTCGCGGAGAATTGTGCCCAGGCCGAAATCGCCGGCCGTGATGTTGCAGGTTGCAATTACTCCGGGGAAAAAGGGCCTGGTGAGAACTATTCCTATTGGATGAGTCAGGCCAGTGCAAACAATAAGTTGGTTGAAAACCTTACGACGGCCATCAATGAAAGTGAGAGCAAGCTATCCAAATCCGCAGAATTAATGGAACAAAGCCGCCTGAAAGCCCGCGTTGCTGAGCTTCGAGAAGAGCAGCAACGTATACGTTCCTCCATCTCATCGGATACTGACAATATGAAAGAAAACATGAAGCAAACCGGGGAATACCAAGCACTGGCGATTTACGGTCCCGTTGCTAATAGCATCCAGTACGACAAAGTAATGATGAAAGCGTCTCCTACAGCGCATCATTCATTACTGCTAATCAAGGTTTGGGTAATGGTGTTGGAATTGGCGGTGTTTGCGGCGAAACTGTGCGGTAGCACCAAGGACTATAGTTTGGCGTTGTATCGCGAGAGCCTGCGTCGTCGTGCGGAAGCAAAACGAGAACACGTGTACCAGAATTTGTCCCTGGCTGCCTAACCAAGGGGGAGAATCATCATGTCGTTGCTCAAGCGTGTTAATTTTTGGCACCCTGTCCCATGGGTCGCATTTTATCTGTTGACTATGGCGGGAGTTATAATGAATGAGTACTGGAGCGAGTGGGCAGTACAGTACCGGGAACGCGTGGCCGATGATCTTCGTATTGTTGCTTACGACATCGACTACGTACTCTCTTACACACCTCGTGAATGGTTGCCCTGGCCATGGGAACCAGGGCTGTCTTTAGAGCAGAACGCAGTGAACGTCGCAACCGCGATAAAGGCTAAATACCCAGAACTGAAATACGAGCGCATGAGCAATGCCAACTGGGAGCGATTCCAGTTGCTCGTCAGTCACTGGGATGCGCGACGCCGTATTTGCGAAATTATTGCCCGACTGGGCACTAACGCTCAGACGTGCGCGAATGCACACAAACTTCCACAGGCCTGGCTGGCCCATTTCAAAGCACGATTTGATCAGCATTACTACATGGTGGCAAACCGCTATGGCATGCATTTTGGACGTCGTGTGGCCAGGCAGGTTGAATACTGCAATGTGTCTCCTACCAGTACGGTAGTTACTGCTATCGATATTGTCGCTTCAGATGCGGTCAGCAATTTCTATCGCATAGCGATAGACCACCAGCAGGCATCGTGGTTTCAGCAGCCCATTGCGACGGTGGCGCCTGGACAATGTATTCAGCGTCTCGTCAGAGGATACGATGTTACGCCCGAATCGGTCTTTCATGCCCGACCTGAGAACCCTGCTCAGGAAGCGTGGTTTTTTCAGCAGTGGTCGCGCCACCACGCGACCTGGCTCAATGACGCTAAAGAAAGGTCTAAATTAGTCGCATATGCCCGACAATCTGTGGAAGCCCATCTATGTATCAATGCGCGCAATCAAGGCTGGGTGACCTTAGACTTCGATCAACAGCATTGTGCCGATGCGGACAAACGACCCTTTGAAGCTGCAATGACATCAGGGTCGGATCTCTTCTACGCTACGAACTACCCGGGATTTTCGGGCTATGCACAATACTTTGCTGGTGCTTCTCATATTGATCGACGCTCACTGAATGATATGTTGTCACTCGCACGCGAGCTAGGTAAGATTGTCAATCTTCAATACGCCAGGTATCAGGACTGGCGTGATCGCTCACCGAGATTTTTACTGGGTGCACACCTCCGTGATGCCAACGGTCCTTTTGAAATTGGTGTGAGCGCAATGAACCTTCCCCGCGAAACTCTCTACGGTGAGGTGGTTGATATTCCTTCCTCTGGCGAATTAATGGAGCTTAACGGTATGCCTGTCTACTCCGTTGAGGACGTCTATTATGCGCTTACACAGCATGGTGATAGCTTTGGTATTGAAAAGCTGCTGGCGCTCGGCATTTATACGCCACATTCGAATCCAGAATATGCGACTTATAAAACGCGTTTCCGCTTTAATGAATCGGTCAAACAGCGATTCGACATGTCAGTATCGGGCCTGGAAATAGGAATACACTCGGCCGCGTTCAACTCTGGACAGCTGATGTGCTGGCTGCAATCCTTGTCGGATATGAATGACTACAGTTCCACCGAAATATGTGCCTGGTTTGAGACCCAACGGATGGCCTACGCTAGGCAGGTTAATCCGGAGCATTTCGAATCATCATCCTTTCTTGGCGAGTTAGCAGGTATGCTGATTGTCCCTGGGTCTGTATTAAAAAGTACTAGGTGGCTGAATGGCGGTCGCAGACTTAACTTGCTATCACGTGTTGTTATGGGCGGGGTGTCTGAGGGCGTAACCCATTTCGGCTACGCATTCAACGACGGTCCGCCTAGTTTAGACTTTGCTACGCGCTTCGAGTCCGGAGTGGGTAGTGCCCGGATTGGATTCTTATTTGGTTCAACTTTAGGTGCCTTGCTCCGGTAATACAAAAAAGCTAAGCTTTGGGGCTATTCTGAGACACCTGAATGGTGTCAATGGAAGCTATTTTCGAACAACTAGCTTTGAAAACTTCTGATGCGTTAGATATCGCAATACTGAACTTTTAACGAGCGTAAAAGAATGATACTGATACTACTTGTCGAAGGTAAACAGCGAGCCCATGATAGGAGTCCAAGTACTGCTGTTATCAAACTGTCCGCCGATTTTCAGTATAACCCAATTAAACGTAAAGACAGCTTATCACCGGTAGCAACCATATCCCGTGTTTCAGTGCAAAGTATCCATTCTCTATATGTACCCAGCCAGACGCAAGCGGCAGAGGCCATTATTGACCAGGAGCAAAACCGCTATGCTACGACTGCCGCTTATGCAGTGCTGAATGCCCAGCCTGCACTATGGGACACCCATGCCTGGGGTACATATGAGGCGGATATCTATCTACCTGATGATATACGGGTACCCGTGCGTGGTTCCAGTGGTGGTTTGTCTTATGCACTTTATCAAATTGAGAAGATGGCACAATACCATGAATATGGCGGCGTATCCAAATTTCCACTCGTAGAAAAGGCAATGCAATCGCAGATTATTGCGGCTACCGGAGAGATTGACCAGGCGGGTCAGATTATTGGTGTCGAATATGTCGAAGAGAAATTTCGGGGTTTTTTGCACTGGTTGAAGGATTACCTATTGCATACGCCTGTCGACGATCAGGCGAAGCGTATTGTTTGTCTTTATCCAAGGCGGAATGCGACAGATATTTCTGATGACTTAAAGAAGGAATTTGAATCGCTCGAAAAAGACGTGGTGTTTTCACCAGTTGATACACTAACAGACGCGATTGACTTGACCGTTGGCGAAGCCTTGCCGATCAGCTGTGAGGACTGTTCTCCGTACAAGGGGCTCTCGAAATTTTCTATGTCGGATAGCGCTTTGTACTACGGAAGAGAGGAAACGGTTGCGTCAACGCTGAAGTCACTTGAGTCATACAGCCAGCTACAAGGTGTGAATCGGCATGTCATTATCTTCGGTGACAGCGGCACAGGAAAGTCATCATTTCTTGAAGCAGGCTTGCTAAGCCATTTGACGACCAGTCTACTACCTGTTGTCTTAAGGCCTGCAGACAGTGACGGTAGTTTAGTCGAATACTTCGTCCAGCGTCTGGCGTCAACGTTGGTAGTAAAAGAGGGAGCCTCAATAGGCCGAGTTACTGACTGGAGAGAAGCGCCCAATCAGGCGATTTCAGATCTTATCAACAGCCTGTCCACTGGCACAGCAAAAGCCAAACAGCCTCAGCGCCTCAATATCGTTATTGATCAGGCTGAGGAGTTAATCGTCGGCGGTTCGGACCATGAAGGGACTCGGCGATTCTTATCACTAGTGAACCAGCTTACTCACTGGAACATGACACAAAGTGATTCGCATCGCGATGTAGAACTATGGGTATACTCAACGATCAGAACATCTGACTATGCAGCGTACCTGGGCTTGCTGGAATTGCGCCATGAAGCAAATGATTTCTTTGCTTATCAATTACAAAAATTGGATCCACGTAAGGATGCCGAAAGCTTTCGACAAATTATTGAGTTACCTGTGAAAGCACGTGGTCTCCGTGTCGATTCAGCATTCACCAACCATGTGATCACTGCGCTAACAGAACTAGAAGATCCTCTTCCGCATCTACAGTATGCGTTAGATAAATACTACATCCTGCTAAAAAGGGACCATCTGTTAAAAGAAGGTTTTACCACGAGAAGCTACAAAGCTTATATTGGCAGTATCGGGAGTATTTTGACGGATACCGCTGATACTATTTATAAATCGATCATCGAAGACGGTAAGGAGCCACGATTGTATCGCCTGTTTGACAGGTTGCTGGGCGTAGATGAACATCATGAACTTGCCTATCAGACACCGACGGTCAGGGATTCGTTCAGCGATGAGCGTGATGAATCTCTAGTTAAGTCGTTCCTAGATGCACGTCTGTTAAGCGAGTCGAATGGAAAAATACGATTCACGCATGAGCTGTTGGTGCGAGAGTGGGGAGTCACGAAAAGCTGGATCGCAAGCAAGATAGCGCGAAGCAGAAAACAGCGAATCCGCCGTTTGCGGTATACTGCCATCGCTACGTCTGTGTTGATGATCATTAGTCTTGGCGCGAGCCTCGTTGCCATCGAGCAGAGATTTAACGCCAACCTTGAAAAGGTAGAGGCCATACGCAACTATACCTCGGCGCTAAATGAGAAAGCGGAAACTGCTTATGCAGAAGGGCGTATTGATGATGCAAGAATATACGCCTTCAACGCGATTAGCATGAACAATGACGTTGCGGCAATATCCCGTGTGCTCAAGCGCTTTAGGGCCACCTCTAGCGCGGTTGCCAGGATGCCTTTTGCACTGTACGGCGCTTCTGACATCAAGTTCATGAACTATAGCCACAATGATGAATTCCTGGTGACGGTGAGCGAAGACAATGTGATTCGAGTATGGGATCTACTATCTGGTCAGTCAAAAATGGTGACGAAAGTCGAAAGGGGTATAAGTACCGTTGCATTTTCTAGGAATGGCCACAAGATTGCGGTTGGAAGAGCAGATAAGGAAATCGAGGTATTTGACCTGATAGAAGGCAAGTCGACGAGGTACGATGCACTGGACTTCTATATCGCAAGTTTAGCCTTTTCGCCCGATGCTAAGACGTTGGCTGTAGGCACTGGCTCACTGAATTGGGGTGGTTCTATCTCATTTCTTAATCTGCAGACTGCTGACTATACGGTGTTTCAAGAAGATATCAGATATGTACAGAGCTTAGAGTTCTCGCCAAACGGCAATATGCTAGCGTCGGGGGAGAGAGGAAAAAAAGTAATTTTGTGGGAGGTTGCGACCGGCGAATCTCGCGAGTACATCGGCCATACTCGCCCAGTATCTAAGCTTGCTTTCTCATCAGATGGGACGCAGTTAGCATCTGGGAGCTGGGATAAAACCGTGCGTGTGTGGAATCTTTCAACGGGCGACTCGAAGGTACTTGAAGGGCACTCGGGTGAGATAGCGCATATTGCATTCGACTACAACGGTGAGAAACTCGTGACCACCTGTAAAGATCACAAAACATTGGTTTGGGATTTACAAACGTTCCATTCTATGAAGCTTCAACCAGGAAGTAGTTCTGCGATATCGACTGATGGTCAAGCCATTGCTTTGGCTAGTACGGGCAAAATTAGATTTTTTAGCCCTCGCGGTGAAAGCCTGCAAGCACTTCCCATACATCTCGGGCTCGTGACGAGTGCAGCCTATTCTCCTGACGGAAGCATGATCGCGGTGGGAGGTTCAAGCGGTGCCGTAGTGTTATCAGAAGTGAAGACGGGTAGAGTCCTAAAAGAACTCCAGGCACACAATTACACAGTAGGTTCGCTTGTATTTTCCTATGACGGCAGCCTCTTAGCATCGGCGGGAAAAAGGGGGAACACCATTAAGGTATGGAACATCGAGAATGGAAGCGTAGATAGTCTGGATGTCCCTGAAGATCGAGGAACAGCATGGGGAATAGATGGCTTAGCTTTTTCCCCGACGGAAAACCGTTTGGTCTCTTATTCAAGTGGATCAATATTCATAGACATATGGAATTTAGACGCAAAAACACGGAAGAAATACAGCGTTTATTCCGGTGATGTAGACAGTCTGATATTCACCAATGATGGCCGGCACCTGATTTACGCGATCTCTCCAATAGTAATCCCAGGAACGAAGATTGCCCGGCTGTGGCGAATGGATGTCTCCACCGGGAAAAAAGAAGAGCTCGGTGAGCACTATTCTTACTACTCAAGTTTGTCATTGTCCCCGGATGGAAAAAACCTGGCTATCGGGTCACGTTTTCATGGTATCAATATTTACAATATGCAGAGCGGTAAAACGAAAGATATCGGCAGCGGAATTAAGTTCGAACATATGCAGTATTCCCCGGACGGCAGCATGCTGGCAGCCGTTGATAAAAAAGGCACTATTCGAGTTTGGGATACCCTATCCATGGAGTCTTATACGCTGAACGGGAATACAGATGTAACCAAGCAGATTGATTTCTCTCCGGATGGGAAATTCTTGTTGTCTAGTGACCCAGAATCTGTTTGGTTGTGGGATACAGCAGCTTTTTTTCCCGCCAGGCTTAATGGTAACGATGGTATGATAGAAGGTATTTCGTTTTCAATGGATGGGAAGTATCTGGTGATCGCCAGCGACAGAAAGAATAGCAAGGGTGTGAGTAAAATAAAAGTTTGGAGCGATAAGCAGAAAATTTTACATAAGTCTTATGACTATAATGGTACTGTCTCCGATATGGCTGTCTCGCCAGACGGCCAAACTATCGCCTTAGGGAGCTGGTCTACTATTTTCTTGATAGATCTCGCGACAGACAAGTCAACAAGGCTTGATGGGAGTAGGGGCATGGTAGGTCGACTGGCATTTACGCCAGATGGCACTCGACTAGTCTCCACCGCTTCTTTGGAGGAAAAAAGAATAAGAGTATGGGATATTCAGGCGCGAACCAGCGAGGTATTGGAAGGGCACAGCGGAAGAATAACCGATATAGCAGTGTCACCAAATGGGAAAACGCTGGCATCAACTGCCGTCGACTGGACAATTCTTTTATGGGACCTCGACGCCCTTAATTCCCGTATACTGGCTAAGAGTCCCGATGTTATAAACAGTCTCGCGTTTTCTCATGACGGCAAAATGCTCGCCTCAGGTGGCACGGATTATCGAATCACTCTTTGGGATTTGACAAACGGTGAGTCTAAGAAGCTTAACGAAACACATACGGATCAAGTTGTTAACCTGGTGTTTGCTAATACTTCAAAGAGTTTAGTTTCCGGGAGTAAAGATAAAACTATACGGATCTGGGACCTGGATAAGGGTTCTTCCAGGCTGATTATGGAAGGCTATAAAGGACGGCACTTGGCATATGCTCCTGATGACTCAATGTTGGCGTTTGGGTGTGATGATCAGGTATGCATAATTACACATGAAAATATCTATCCCCATGAGTATGCGGAGAAGGTGATTACAGACTATGAAAAATACAATGGATTGAAGCTTGAAGGTCTCGACATCGTTCCAGTTGAGCAAACCTACAATCTATTCGAGGAAAATGCCTTCTACGCAAAATGGGCCGATAAGTAATTCACAGTGCGATTATTGGTTTTGTCGAAATCAGATGATGGCTACAGTGAATCATATTCGAACAGGCATTTTGTCTGATACAGCTAACAGATAATGCTATCATACTGAAGGCAATTTAACGCCTTGCTGGCTGGCGGTTTCGAGTAACGCCACCATATTATTGTCGGTTAGCGCTCGATAAAGTGCGTGCTTTTAAATAGAATGAACTCTTCTTAACATGGCGATTTCTAAACAACAGGAGTCAGCTATGCAGCAAACACAACTGAGTGAAAAAGATCAAGCCTGGTTAAAGCATTATCATCAGGCGATGAAACAAGGTTTGTCAATTCACGGCTATGCCATTAAATATCACCTGAGCAAATCAACCTTTCACGCTGCCGTTAAAAAGTTGAGAGATCAAGGCGTCATTCCATCTCGCCAAAAAATAAGCAAGCTACCCGCACCGTTTGTTAAGATCAATCCTTCAGCTCATGTGATGGAACCGTTGCCAGCGGTAACATTGGTTCTACCCTCAGGTATAAAATTGGAGCTGAGTCAACGCCGTCTGGATTCAGCCACTATAGACTTTATTCACCAGTTAGACTTATCGTTAAGGGGTTAAAGATGCTAACAGGTAGGCGACCTTTCGACACCATTTATCTATGCACTGAATTTGTTGATTTCAGAAAGCAGATATCGGGTTTAAGTATTTACGTTGAAGCGGTACTTGATCTGAATCCCTTCGACCCATCACTCTTTATCTTTTGCAACAAACGGCGTAGCCATCTCAAAGCGCTCTATTATGATAAGAATGGCTTTGCTATGTGGCAAAAGGCCTTGGTGAAAGATAAATTTAAATGGCCCAAACATCATACTGAAGCGACCTTAACCGTCAGCGATGACACATTACTCTGGTTACTCGATGGCTTAGACATCAGCAAAATGAAACCTCATGCCTCACTGCATTTTGAATCGGTATTTTAAACACGTTATGTTACCATAGCGCCCTATGACAATGGGTGCTATGGTTCTTCCAAGAGACTATTCAACGTTAAAACAATTTGCTGCTGATAAATGTATCGAAGCGGCGGTTCTGCAGTCTGAGCGGGATGCAGAGCGCTCTCGAGCTGATCGACTTGAACAACGCGTTGAACATCTCAATGAACTCATCCGTTTACTGCGTCACCAGGCATTTGGTTCACCCAGTACCACACTGAAAGCGTTACAGATTGACCTGTTTGATAGTGCGTTAGATCTGCAAGCACTGCTCGATGTTCAAGAAGAAAAACTCGATGAAGCGCCAGAGATTACAGTAGCAAGCCTTACTAAAAAGAAGCCTGCGCCGAAACCTAAGATTCCCGCACACATTGAACGCCATATTCGTTACCAAGAATTAGCTGAAGATGAACGGTATTGCCCTCAAGGGCATCGTTTAGACGTGTTCGGCGAGGTAGAAGGAACGGAAGAGCTGCATTATGTCCCTGAAGATTACTACGCTGTAAAGAATATTCGCAAAAAATACCGTTGCCCTTGCTGCGAAGGCTATCTCAAAACGGCACCCGTGGCACTGTCACCGATTCCGAAAAGCATGGCGACACCAAGCTTGCTGAGTTTTATTGCCACGTCAAAGTTTGTTTATCACCAACCGCTTTACCGTCTAGAGAAACAGCTCTGGCACCGTCATCATATTGTCTTAACCCGAGCGACCATGGCGGACTGGCTCATCAAAGTGGGCGCATTATTACAACCACTGGTTAACCTCTTATTTGAACGCTTATTAGAGAGCCCCTATATCCATGTAGATGAAACGCGACTACAGGTGCTCAAAGAACTCGGACGCAAGGCAACCACGAAGAGCTATATCTGGGTTTATTATGCTGAAATAGAGGGTCAGCGCATCGTCGTTTACATCTATCATCCAAACCGAAGTGCCGACGTTGTTAAAACGCATCTCGCTGATTATAACGGTTACATTCATTGTGATGGTTACAAAGCTTACGAGTGCTTAGATCCAGAAGACGTGACACTTGTGGGCTGTTGGCAGCATGTTCGCAAGTATTTTGCTGATGTAATTAAAGGTGTCAAGGTTGACGATTCAAGAAAAGGTCACGCCATCACAGCGCTACACTTTATTAAAGACCTATATGCAATAGAAGCCGAGGCTGATAACCGACATTACACGGTTGAACAACGCTTAGTACTGCGCAAACGGTTCAGTCAATCTATTGTTGACAAGATACGGCGTTGGTTAGATGATTTGCTAGATGCCTCACCACCCAATGGCCTTTTAGGCAAAGCCGTTACCTATCTCAATAATCAGTGGGATAAGTTGATCGTATTTTTAGACGATGGGCACTGCCGGCTTGATAATAACCTGGATGAGCAACAGGTGCGTCCCGTGGCACAAGGGCGACGTTCGTGGTTGTTCTGCGATACGCCGAAAGGCGCTATGGCAAACTGTAATCTTTATACAGTGCTGCAAAGTGCTCGCTTAAATGGCTTGCAGGTGGAATCTTATATTGAATATGTGCTCGAAGAAATTCCCCATATAGAAGCATCGGGGGATATCTCGCGCTATGAAAAACTCTTACCTTGGCATTGTCAGGATGTTGTTAAAAAATTGCCGGAATAAAAGATAAATGAGGAAAGCAATGGATAAGCTATCAGATGCAATAAGTGCTATATCTCTGTGTGGGTTTAATGAACCACGCTCACCACAACGTGAGAGTGATCTTGCCATCGCCTTATTCTATGCTCAGATAGCTTGGAACAGGTCAAATGGGGATGACATGGATAAGGCGTCGATAGAACTCATACGAGGGCAAATGGCTATTCCAGATGAATTACCGACGAGCTTTAAATATCGGGATACCGAGGCATTAACAGCAGCTATGGTGCGATTTAAAGAGCAGAGATTCCCAAACGATCGACGGATCATTGTGGCTTGTCTATTTGAGAATGAAAGGCTGAAAGTCCACTGGCGTGAAGGTGTTGCTGCGTAATAGGTTTATAATAATGCTCGAATAATTTCAATTACGCAGTTAGTCGAGCGCTAACCATACATCTCCTTAAAGGTAGAAACGATCTCTCGCGTCGTCATGCCTTTAGCATACAAGCTTAATATCTTATCATCCATGGAGGTGAAACGGGTTTGGCGCTTCTTGACGAGTTGAGGGTCGAAACTACCTTCACGGTCCCGGGGCGTCGCTATTTCGATTTGACCGTCTTCGGTTCGCAGTGTTTTGGAAGTATGGCCATTGCGATTATTGTCGGCCCCTGATTTTTCGTGTTTTTCATAGCCAAGGTGATCGTCTAGTTCGGCATTGAGTGCCGCTTCGACAGTCACCTTGGTTAACATTTGGCGGAATTCGTTGAGATCAGCCTCTGTTTTCATGCCTTTTGCCGCTTCACGCGCAAAGGCTTCAAGATCTTTTTTGTTCATGTGTCTATCTGCTCCCTGAGTGGAGGTTAATGATAGACAATTACACAGTTAGATTTACAGTCTCTTTAAATCAATCTATTAAAATCTCAATCTTGCCAAAGTGGTATTTGGTTTGGATCAACAATAATTTCCGTTTCTCTTCGAGTAGTATCACGTGTTGATCTGCTCAATGATGCGATAGCCCTATAATAACCATCTACAAATACTTCCAACATCTGTTTTTTCCGATTACTGTCAAGCCTAGGTACTTCTGAAGCCTCGATCACTTTTAACTGTCGGTGCTCTTTAGATGACGGAGAACTAAAATCAAGAATCTGAAATCTTGCACTTTCTAGATCTGGATCTTGGCGGAGAAGTTCTTCCACCATAGTTACAAAAAGTGAGAGTCTTTGTTCATCAAGGGGATTAGACTTCCAAAAACTAAACCACGGAAAGAAAATTTGCCCCCCTAATCCGTACACCAACGTCGGCCTAAACTCAACTTGTTGTGGTCAAGTATTTTCGTACCAATCGATAGGTTTTTTTATGCCACATTTTCAGCCGTGGCAGGGCTTAAATAATCGTTGTAACTGTGACCTCGCTGATGATTGTAGTAACGCATATAAGCAGCAATATCCTGCTCAGCTTCTCGGTAGCTGAGATAATAAGTCTCAGGCATCCACTCTGTTTTATAGCTCCTAAAAAATCTTTCCATTGGGCTATTGTCCCAACAGTTACCTCGACGGCTCATGCTTTGTTTCATCTGGTAACGCCATAGCTGCTGTCTAAATCGTTTGCTCGTATAGTGGCACCCTTGGTCAGAGTGAAACATCACGCCACAGGGTCTACCACGGGACTCATAGGCCATTTGCAAAGCGCTCACTGTCAGTTTTGAATCAGGACTGTCAGAGCAGGCCCACCCCACGACACGGCGTTTATACGTAAATGTCCGAGCAAGTACACCTAACGCCCCACAATTAACCATCTAGGCTATTTCGGTATCAATAACCTTATGAAGTAGCTGATAAGCAACACGCCAA